>DVEE01000227.1 GCA_015295885.1 Leptolyngbyaceae cyanobacterium M65_K2018_010 | reverse complement strand
AGCAGCGCGGCTTGGGCTCTTTGCCGACGGGCATTCCCAACTTCCGGGAACAGCGGGAGTCGGTTCTCAACGCCCTAGCGACTGAGGTAGGCCAGCATTTAGATTTGACCCCACTGCTGGGTTAGCGCTGTTGCCACTGTTCCTTCATACGTTGAATGCGTTCCATCAGGGTTTCGTTGGACAGGCGAGCACCGAGTCGCTCCACCAGTAGGGGAAAGGCCAGGGGAGAGGGGCGTCGAGTGGTGTGCCAAACCACCGATCGCTGATCCAACCGACGCAGGGTTTTGGCGAGGCGGTGGGTTTCCAACTGGTCGCGCAGGACTTCCTGCTCCGCTTGTCGCAGCAATAGATTCTCCGGTTCGTACTTGGTGAATACCTCGTAGAGTAGAGCGGTACTAACCTGAAGTTGGCTGGAGGTTTTGCGGCTGCCGGGATAGCCCTTAAACACCAACCCCGCCACCTGGGCGATGCCGCGAAACCTACGCTGGGTTAACTCCGAGAGATTCAAGCTGGCGCGCATATCGGCCTCCAGATTCTCCAGGCTGAAAAAGTCACTGGCAAAGAGATCGGCGTAGGGATAACCCGGAGGACCCAGCAGTTCAAACCCGTAGTCGTTGACGGAAACGGTGAATGTGGCCGGCTTTCGCTTGGCAAAGCGATAGCCCCAAAGGAAGCCCAACCCCTCATGGACAAACCGCCCCTCCAAGGGAAACACGTAGAGATGCTGGCCCTCGCGGGTTTTGCAACTTTCCACCAGTAGTTCATGGGCTCTGGGCAAGCTAGAGAGTCGTTGTTGGGCCGCCAGAATGGGAACGATACATTGAATCTCCTCAGGTAAGTGGGGGGCCGGTTGATCCCCAGCGGCTAGGGCCCTACCCACGGTTTCTACCTCTTGCCGCAGATGATCGCTGAGGGTATCGGAAATGGCCAACTGCCCCCCGCCCCAGGTGGGGGTTACCGTGGACTTGCGTTGGCTGCCCTTCACATAGAGCACCATATCTTTGAGCTGGAAGTACTCCAACTGGCGGCCGGCGAAAAAGAAGACATCCCCCGGCTTCAAGCGAGATACAAAGGACTCTTCCACGGTGCCAATGGTCTTGCGGTTGGTATAGACAAGGCGCACGGGGGTGTTTGAGGTGATGGTGCCCATGCCCATGCGATGCAGGCGGGCCAGGTGGGGATCGCTGATGCGGTATCGGCCCGCTTTCAGCTCCACTTTTCGATAACGGGGGTAGGCCCGCAGGCATTGGCCTCCCTGGCTAATAAAGTCCAACACCCATTGGTACTCAGCCTCGCTCAGGTCGGCGTAGGCCACGGTTTGTTGTAGCTCGGCCAGGGTGGCCTGGGGTTCAAATCCATCCCCGCAGGCTAGGGTGACCAGGTGTTGTACCAGTACGTCGTAGGGCTTGGGCTGGGGAGAGCGGCTTTCCATCGTCCCCGCCGCTAACCCCCGCCGAAAGGCGGCAATCTCCAGCAGTTCGAGGGCATGGGTGGGGAGGAAGAAGACTTCAGCGACGCCCTCGGGGACATGGGCGCTGCGGCCCGCCCGTTGCAAAAGTCGGGCCAGGTTCTTGGCACTACCAATTTGTACCACCCGCTCCACCGGCTGAAAGTCTACTCCCAAATCGAGGGAGGAGGTACAGACTACCCACTTGACGGTGCCAGCCTTGACCCTAGCTTCGATGGCGGCTCGATCGTTGACATCGATGGAGCCGTGGTGGAGGGCGATCTGATCTGCCTGGTCAGGCAGGGCAAAGGTTAGGGCCTGGTACCAGCGCTCGGCCTGGTTGCGGGTGTTGGTAAAAATTAGGGTGGATTTCTCCAGATCCAGGGCGTCAACCAGGGTTTCAAACATGCGCAGGCCCAAGTGCCCTGCCCAGGGAAAGGTATCCACGGACTCTGGCAAGATACTTTGAATGATGGTTTCGCGCCTTAGGTTGGCCCGGATGATCACCGGCTGGGTGCCCTGCCCAACGGCGGTTTGGGCGGCTTCTTCCAGGTTGCCCAGGGTGGCAGAAAGGGCCCAGGTGCGTAGTTGGGGCTGTAGCGATCGCAGGTAGGCCAGGCACAACTCCACCTGGGTACCCCGCTTAGAACCCATCAGCTCATGCCACTCGTCCACCACCACGGCTCGTAGATGGCCAAAGCGTTTCTCCCCATCCGGGTAGGACAGCATCACCGCCAGGGATTCTGGGGTGGTGATGAGAATCTGAGGCATCTGTTTCAACTGCTGGGCCCGGCGGGTGGCACTGGTATCACCGCTGCGAGCTTCTACCCTGAGGTTCCAGGCCATGGCTGCGATCGGGGTTTTGATCGCCTGCTCAATATCCCGGGAGAGAGCCCGCAGGGGAGTAACGTAGAGCAGTTGCAAACCCTCCCTAGGGTCGGTCAGCATCTCTGCAATGGGCCCCATGACCGCAGCATAGGTTTTGCCGGACCCCGTAGGCACCTGAATTAGCCCACTCTTGCCCTCCAGGTAGGCCGCCCAGGTCTCTGCCTGAAAGGCGAGGGGTTGCCACCCCTGCTGGGAAAAGTAAGCATAGATGGGAGTCAGGCGAGAATCTGCTGGCCCCACAGGCGCTAGAACTGGGTTTAGCCCCATGGTAATCCCCCAAACCGCCAGCCCGGCCTACTGGCCGACCTACTGTAGCCGCACCGATTCAATCTGGCCATTACGCCCTACATCCAGATCCAGCTGCTGCTCGTTACGATCCAGGCCCAGGAGGCCTGGTGCCCTCAGCACGACTTGCCAGCCCTCGGCCTCTAGGCTAGAGAGCACGACATCCGCGTTCTGCCCCACCAGATTCTGGGGGAAACCGGCCGCCCCGATTGCCGGGCCCAGGCCCAACCAGGCCCGCAGGTAGTTGTTCATCACCTGCCGCTGGTCTACGGTGAGCAGCGCTCGGATGGCCAAGTTGCGCTGAAAGATCAGATCATCAATGGTCTTGGCCGCCGCGGTGGCCTGGTTGCGAGCCTGGGTCAGGGCTTGGTCGGAGGTGGTGGGTACGAGCAGGTTATTGAGGTTGGTCAGCGCCTGATCGTACTCTTTAACCGCGGTATCGATGCGGGGCTGATAGGCCGCAAACAGGGTCTCAATTTCTACCAGTTGGGTGCTGGTGAGATTAGACAGGCCCAAATCTTCAATGGTGCTGGGTTGGGTGGCCAGGCTGGTCAGCATTCCCTGGTTCAGGGTACTAGGCCGGTTGGCAGGTGGCGGTGATTCTGGCGTGGCCAACGGTAAACTCTGGGGCAGAGGGGCAGAGGACTGGGCCTGGGCGGCAGAGGGGGTGCCCCAGGTCAACCCCAGGGCGGTAGGCCAACTAGCCAAAAGGCTAAGGGCGACCAGGGGGATAGTGATAAGCCTTGGCTGGGGATGAGTTTTCTCCATGGGTAGACTCCTATGGGAAAAAGTGACTCAGGGGAAAAAAGGTTGAGCAGCGCGATTTAAATCAAAGATTCAAATCGTTAAATTTACTGTACCAGGGCTGGTTCCCTAGCCGGACTCATTCATGGGGAGCCATAGTACCCTGCGGCGGACATAGGGCTACTCTTTGTGCGGCTGAAAAGCCTTGAAAAAGGGGATTCCCCTTCTATCTGCTACGCACGGGCAAAGCCCTACATCCTGCTACGCACGGGCTACGCCCTACAGATTTCTGCCTTCAGGTCCTAGGGTTGGCGGCCAGGGATTAACCCCGCCCGCTCAGGGCCCGATCGGTTTCTCGCTTTTCCTGTTTACGCTTCAGGGCTTCCCGCTTGTCGTGCAGTTTCTTACCGCGGGCCAAGGCAATGCTGACCTTAATCCAGCCTCCCTTGAGATAGATCTTCAGCGGCACCAGGGTTAATCCCTTTTGCTCGACCTTGCCAATTAATTTACGAATTTCATCACGATGCATCAGCAGCCGGCGGGGACGCTTGGCCTCATGGTTGTAGGCTTTGTTGGTCATCGTGTGGGGCGAAATGTGGACGTTTTGCAGCCATAGTTCCCCATCCTTGATTTGGGCGTAGCCATCCCGCAGGTTCACCTTGCCCTGCCGGATCGATTTCACCTCGGAACCCAGCAGTTCAATGCCTGCTTCAAAGGTCTCTAGAATTTCGTACTGGTGACGGGCCTGGCGGTTATCGCTAACCACCTTAACCCCCTGATTGTCCTGGGCCATGGGTTTCTCCTCCTCCCCCCCCCCCCGCCACTCGTGGAGTTCGTAGTCTACGCAGTGATGCTGAATGAGCGGGTCAGCGGCCACAATCTGCCTGGCCTCTTCCATAGAATCTGCGCGGAATATCAGCATACCACCCCCGTATTCGGCCCAGTAGCCCGTTTTAGCGGCGTGGCCCTGGCGGATCAGATCCTTGACGTAGGCGATGTGGGCGGGAACGTGCTGATCGAAGGTGGCCTTATCGACACGACCACGCTCAATTTTGACAAACCAGGGCATGGGCGAAGGGTTGAGGGTTTCTAATTCAGGCTAGCAGGCCTCTTAAAGTCCCGTTAAGGCTAGCGCGATAAATCAGGTTAAGTGTTATTTTTCTGCTTTTCTTCGGAAATTCAGCACAGGGTACAGTCTGGCCCAGCTACTTCGCCTATAACAAGTACGCCCGCATTATTTTCCTGTCATGCAAACCCTTCCAACCTCTGGCTCCAATGGGGTGGCCGTGGCAACCCCAGCCGGCCACCATCGGGTCGTCATCATCGGTGGTGGCTTTGGGGGACTCTATGCCGCCCAACGCCTGGGCCGGGCGACTAACGTTCAGGTGACCTTGGTGGACAAGCGCAATTTTCACCTGTTTCAGCCGCTGTTGTATCAGGTGGCCACCGGAGGCCTGTCGCCAGGGGATATTGCCTCGCCCCTGCGGGGGGTGTTGAGTGGGCAAAAAAACACTCAGGTGTTGATGGGTGAAGTGGTCGATATCGATCCCCAGGAAAAAACGGTTACCCTCAAAGGGGATGGCCGATTGTCCTACGACACCCTGATTGTGGCTACGGGCATGAGTCATTTTTACTTTGGCCACGAGGAATGGGCGGCCCTAGCCCCAGGGTTGAAAACCATTGAAGACGCTCTGGAGGTGCGCCGCCGAATTTTTGCGGCCTTTGAGCGGGCTGAACGGGATGGCGATCCAGAGGCGCAGCAAGCTCTGCTCACCTTTGTAATTGTCGGCGGTGGACCGACGGGGGTGGAATTGGCGGGAGCCCTGGCCGAGCTGGCCTACCACACCTTGAAGCCCGATTTTCGGCGCATTGATACGACCCAGACCCGGATTATTTTGGTGGAAGGCATGGATCGGGTGTTGCCGCCCTTTCCCCCGGAGCTCTCTGCCCGGGCCCAGCAGGACCTGGAAAAAATGGGCGTAGAAATTTTGACCAACACGATGGTGACGGATATTCAGGGTCATCAGGTCACGCTCAAGCAGGGAGAGGACTTAACTACCCTGGCGGCGGCTACGGTTCTTTGGGCCGCCGGCGTGCGAGATCCTGGCATGGGGGCTATTTTGGCCGATCGCACCGGGGCTGAGCGGGACCGGGCGGGTCGAGTCATGGTCGGCGAAGACCTGAGTGTGCCGGGTTATCCCGATATTTTTGTGGTGGGCGATTTGGCCCACTATGCTCACCAGGGCGATCGCCCCCTGCCGGGTATTGCGCCGGTGGCCATGCAAGAGGGGCAGTACGTTGCCCAACTGATTCAAAAACGGCTGGCCAAAGCGGATCCACCAAAGTTTGTCTACAAAGACACCGGTAGCCTGGCGGTGATTGGCCGCAACTCCGCCGTGGTTAACTTCCCGAGAGTGAAGCTGACCGGCTTTCCAGCCTGGTTAGTATGGTTATTTGTCCACATTTTCTTTTTGATTGAGTTTGATAACAAACTGATTGTGATGACCCAGTGGGCCTCTAACTACCTCACCCGCAAGCAAGGGTCGCGGCTGATTACCGATCCGCCGGACGCCCCGGCCAACTAGCTGTTTAGGCCATTTCCCGAGTTACCCATGGCCACGGTGGTCTGGCTCAACTCCTGGGTGGGCCGCAGGGGGGATGGGTCAGATCTCCTTCACTCCGCTGCGGCTGCGGTAGTCCCTATGGCCAAGGCCCTGGGCAAGAGCGCCCAATTTTGTCTTGGGCTTCAAAGGCCTTTACGATAGCAGGGGCTATGGCATATCTCTGGTCGACCAATAATGGTCCCTGGCGGTTGGCTGAGGGGTATGGTTTACATAGGCCTGGCCAATGTAGTGGGAGGATATCGGGATGAGAAGAGCGTGGTTGATTTTGCTGGCCGCCGTAGTGGCGACCATGTTGACAGTGGGTTGGGCTCAGGGAGCCCGGGCCGACCTGACCGCTGGGGCGGTCTCCTACACCATCGACGGGCAGCCCTACGAAGGATACTTCGCCATCAATCAGAGATTGGGCGACGCCCAGCCCCTGGTCATCCTTGTCCACGACTGGAATGGGCTGGATAGCTACGAAAGGCGCCGGGCTGAGATGCTGGCAGAGCGAGGTTACGCGGCCTTTGCGGTAGATCTTTACGGCCAGGGTGTGCGGCCCCAGAATGTTGAGGAGTCGCGGGCTGAAAGTGGCAAGCTCTACGCCGATCGCGCCGCCCTACGGGCTCGGCTGCTAGCGGGCTTAGCCCAGGCCCAGCAACAGCCTGGAGTAGACGGTGACCGGGTGGTGGCTATGGGCTACTGCTTTGGCGGTGCGGCCGTGCTGGAAATGGCCCGGGCAGGAGTAGAGGTGGATGGGTTTGTCTCCTTCCATGGCAGTTTTGCCACCCCCGAGGGACAAGACTATACCCAAACCCAGGGGAGCCTTTTGGTGCTGCATGGTTCTGACGACCCAGTAGCCCCCATGACCGACGTTGCCCAGTTGGCCGCTGAGCTAGATGGGGCCGGGGTCACCTTTGATATGGAAATCTATGGCGGTGCCGACCATGCCTTTACGGTGTGGTCTGACCAGACTCGTTATAATGCCGAGGCCGATCGCAAGTCCTGGCGATCGCTGCTGATCTACCTGGAGGAGACGTTCTCAGCCACCTAGACCCGCTGAAACCAGGTTTCTCGGCCAGGTCAACCCTAGGACCTATCGGTCTATGGCAAGGCCCGGGTTTGCTTTTACTCTAGGGAAGTATTAGAGTCGCAGGTGCTGAACTTAAAGGGCCAGTAGGCTGGACACCAGCGCATAAAGGCGGTGGCTAGCAGCACCAGGCCGATTAACCCGAACCAGCTCTTAAACAGCAGGCCCAGCACCACAAGGGCTGCGCCAGCGACAAAGCGAATTTTGCGATCGAGGGAACCGACGTTAGCTTGCATGGGGGTCTCCTGTAAGGGGCTATGGATAGCAGTGAAGGGAGAAACGGCTAGACTCCTCCCTATAGGGTTCAGGATAGTTAACCCCACCTCAGAGGCCCCAAAAGCCTCTGATTGTTTTAAGCTCTCTTTTCTTGGCCGCTTTCCAAAGGTCATGCTTTAGTCTGGGAGCGCTGGGTTTGTCCCGGTCGGTAGATGGCTCTGAGCGATTCCTTTGGCTGCCAGCCTCCTTACGGTAGTCTGGCCCCATGGTGGATTGCCAAGGCCATAAGGCCCTCCAGAGTAGCGGTAAACTGCCCTGCTCGATCCACGGTGATCATCTCTTGACAGGACCCCCCATCGGCGGCTGGGTTGCCGGTCAGCACATTGCAGTAGCGCCCTGGGGAGAGTTGGGTTTGCCAAGTGTGGGTCAGGGTCTCAGTTTCCCCATTGATCACCACAAAGCCCAGGGTTCCTCGGCCAAAGGCGATTTGGTGGCCGCCGTTGCTCCACCAGTCGGTGATCTCGAAGACGGGCTGGGTGATGTTGCGAAAGGCCACCATCCCCGCGATCGCGGGCCAGCGATGCTCACAGACCCAGGCGCCAAAGCAGGCTGCCTGGCCATGCTGGTAGATGGGGCGGGTGGTGCCATCGGAGTTGGTGGGTGGCCCCTGGTCGCTATCCTCAAAGGCGTAGCTCGACATCACCTGGGGCCTACCGTAGGGAAAGGCCAACATAAAGACGTTGGCCAGGGTGTAGAGAGGACCATCCCTATGGGTCAGGTAGTGGCCACCGCCGCCGTGGCCCCGCTGCTTGTCGTGGTTATCAATAAACACTACTGCTTGGTCGGAGGGGGCCAGCCCCCAGCTTTCCCCTAGGGTTTGCAGATGGGCCAGGGTTTGGCCGTTGTATCCCAGAAAAGCCTCGCTGACATATTGGCCATACTGAAATTCAATAACCTGGCCGTTGGCGTAGTAGTCCTGCTTGCGAATGGCCTCGGTGCCGGGGTCAATCACTTCCTGGTAGAGGTAGAGGTCTGCGGGGTGCCGCGCCCGTAATTGGCTCAGGATTTGCCCCAGTTCTTCGCTGGGTATATGTTTGGCCGCATCAATGCGAAAGCCCGCCATCCCCAGATTAGCCAGCTCGTTCAGGTAATTCACTATAGTTCTCTGCACCCGATCAGAACCGGTGTCTAAATCGGCTAAGCCCACTAACTCGCACTGGGTGACATTGACCGCATCCTGGTAGTTGGTGATTGGCTGACGGCAGAGGTTAAAGTCTTCGGGGTTGTAGAGACCGGGATAGTGGTACTTGGTAAATTCGGTGCCTGCACTGCCTACCCCCGCCTCGAACCCAGCCATGTGGTTAATCACCGCATCGGCATAGATCGCCACCCCCGCCCGACGGCAACGCTGCACCATATCGATCAGCTCTGTTCGACTGCCGCCCCGACTCTCCAACTGATAGCTAACTGGCTGGTAGCGCTGCCACCAGGGAAAGCCCCGGTCGGGCAGTATCACATGTTCTTGGGGCGGAGAGATTTGTACGGCCCCATACCCCTGGGGGCCTAAAAAGGTCTCACACTCAGCGGCAATATCCGCCCAGGGCCATTCAAATAGGTGAACTAAGGGTCTGGCGGTGGTGAGATCCGGCGCGGGGTGAACCCTTGAATTCACCCCGGCCAGTACTCCCAGCACCACCAGTAAACCAGCTAGTCCGGTAGCTGAAAATAGGTTGGCTTTGGGATTTTGCATCATTTTGCCTGACCCTAGGAAATGGCTCTCCTAGCTTTCAGGCCATTCTTCCTGGGCTTCGTCGCGGGTGTTGGTGCGCCGTTCTGGGGTTTGGCGGTCAAAGGTCATGTGGATCGAACGGTTCTGTTCACCGTCCGCCGCTACCGCCATAATCGGGTACTCGATGTGGCCATCGGGAAAGGCGGTTTGGAAGCGGAAGGTTCCCTCAGGACTGAGTTGTATGGGTTGGCCGCTAATTGTCACGGTGGCGTCGGGCTCGGTGGCGCCGTAGACAATCAGCTCAGCATCGGCCACCAACCAGAACTTGCGGGGCCGAATCGGCGGCATGGAAGCGGAGAAACCGACCCCCGACAGGGTCAACCCCGACACATTCAGGCCGATGCCCGACAGGGTGGGAATGGCCCCGGATAGGGTGGGGAGCGCCCCCGGGACAGCGCCGGCCATCCCTACCCCAGAGGGGAATACGTAGGAGCTGATAGCCTGGGAGGGCACCATGGACCCAGGCACATGCTGCATGGAGCCAAACATGGATCCGGCGATCCTCTCCCACTCTGCCGGTTGGGAGAGGGCATACATCTGCTCGTGGAGACCCCCGGCGGTGGCTTGCTGGCGAGGATCCATAAGGGTCATCAGAGTGCGGCCACGCAAACTTTCATCCCAGTGGACGGTCAGGAAGTGGTCTTCACTCCAATCGGAGGGATACACCGGCGGAATCCGCACCGTGTTGGAACGGGCTAGGACCAACCAGCGGCCATCCCCGGCCAGGTAGCCAATTTCCACCTGGTAGTCGCGATCGCTCACGGGAATTTGCAGATACCATTCCCGGGCCAACTCGTCGCAATCAAACTGCTGCATGCTGTGGGGCGCCTGGTAAGACAGATCCACATCGGTGACATCATAGAGCCGCAGCGCTAGCCGCTCACCCCCCTGGCGACGCAGATCCTCCTTGTGGGGGTTGGGGGTATCCCAATAGGCGTAGGCCCACTGGGGGTCGCGGGGCATCAGCACAATGCGGCTGTCCCCATAGCCATCCGGTAGGGGCGGCAGGCCATCATCAAGGTCAGACAGGTCAATCTCGCCATCGGTGGGATGACCGACGACGTCAAATTTGCTGGCTTCAATGGTGGATTGGTCTTCGGTACCGGCCAGGGAAGCGGCGGCACTGGCCGCTAAACCGGCGGCTCCCATGGCCGTAGCCATGGTTGGTAGGGGACTGGGAGGCTCGATGCGGGTCGGTGGTTCTGCTACAGGGGCAGACTCCTGCGGCAGCGGGGCTGGGGGCGGAGGTGGTGGGGGCGGAGCCACTTCTTCCACAGTCACGACCTCAGGGGAGGGCACGACCTCAGGGGGGGGCACGACCTCAGGGGGAGCCACCACCTCAGGGGGACTGACCACTTCAGGGGGGGCTACCACCCTGGGCTCTGGCGGGGGCGG
>DVEE01000194.1 GCA_015295885.1 Leptolyngbyaceae cyanobacterium M65_K2018_010 | reverse complement strand
CCCTCCACGGAAATTTCGCGCTTTTGGGCTTTGCTGAGCACGTAGGGCTTGAGCAGTAGCTCATCGGCCCAGTGGCGGTAGGTGCCGTAGGAGTCGTTAGCCCGAATTTGCTGCACAATGGCTTGCAAAAAAGGTGCTTCGGCAACAGTCAGGGTAGGGGTTTCAACGGCAGTCATACGGTCACTTCCTCTTCAGTTTCGATGTAGGCGTCTTCAAAGCTGGCGGCTTGGTCTTGCTTCAGGGCCTTGCGCAGCCAGGGCGGCGGACTGCCCTGCAGGGTGTGCATCAGTTGGCCCAAAATGGCTTCAATTTCCTCGTCCTCGGAGTGGGACTTCATGGGGGTAATTCTTCGATTGATCAATCGGGCGGCGGCACTACCTCCGATATCAGCAACGTAGACGATGGTGCAGCCCTGGAGCGCCTTTAGCTTGGGTTCGAGCTTGTCTTCGTTGCCATCTTCCTTTAAGTCACCGCCAAAGGTGAGGGTTTCTAGGAAGGTGTATCCATCGAGGGTAAGGTCGTACACATCAATCTGGCTGGCCCAACCAAAGTGGGCATTGATGTGGACGTTGTCTTTAGTGGCAAAGGCTACTTTCATCGCAGACTCCTTCAAAACTGGGGGATGCCTAATTTCGGCTTTTGACTTTCTGAACTTTGAACTTTGAACTTTGACGTTTGAATTTCATCCACCTCCTTCTTGCCAGTGGTGAACCAACTCGTGGTTCCTCTCTTCATCGGCTTCGAGCAGCATGTTGCCGATCGCAAATAACCCATCTAGGGTGCCGCGATAGCCGACGGTACATCGGTGGCCATTGCCTAAGTGCTCTAGCATGGGGAAGCCATGCAGGTAGAGGGGAATACCCAGACGGCGGGCGATGGGACGGGCTTTGGAGTTGGTGATCCAAAGATCGGCGGTGGCCCCGAGGTCTTCTAAGTCCTCAAAGTCACCGATATAGACCTGCTCGATGGGTAGATCTTTCAATAGGGGAGCAGGAGCGGCGGTAACAGCGACCTGTATTTCAGCTCCGGTGCTGTGCAGCCACCAGGCGACGTTGTGCAGCAGGTCGGGCTCCAGGGCGATCGCCACCTTTTTCCGGCCAAAGAAAAAGTGGGTATCGAGCATGGCATCCTGCACCTGGCGACGCTGGCGCCGGTATTTGGCGGGCACGGGCTGGCCGCTGACCTGGGCCAGGGTGTGGAGGAATTGGTCTACGGCGGCCAGGCCAGTCAGTTGGGTGAAGGTGACGGCGGGCGTGCCGAAGCCATCGCTGAGGATCTGGGCCGCTCCAGTCATACTGCCGCCCAGGGCCAAGGTCAGAGTCGAGCGTCCCACGGCCCTGAGCTCCGCCAGGGTGGTGCCACCGGTGGGGGTGGTGTAATGGTCGGCATCATCCAAATGGCCATCTAGGGAGGTGGAAAGATCGGGTACTACGATGGGGGTGAGGCCAAAGGCTTCCACGATTTCCTTCAGTTCCGCTACATCCCCCGGCCCCCAGGCGGCGCTGGCCAGGAGAGTGACCTGTCTGGGGTTCACCTCACCCGGTTCAGGAATTGCCTGCACCAGGCTTTCTACGGCGCGGGCAAAGCCATCTTCCAGGCTGCCCTTATAGTCGGGGGTAGAGGCAAAGACGATGGGCACAGTGACTTCGGGATGAGCGGTGTGAAAGTCCCGCAGAATACCCTGCATGTCGTCGCCCCGGGTTTCCGTCAGCCCAGTGGTAAACAGGCCCACCAGTTCTGGCTGGGCATTTTTGATCACCGTCAGTAGGCCGCCGTGGACGTTGTCATCGCCCCCCAGCACCGTGCTGACCTCGCTCATGGCGGTGGTCGCCAGGGGAATCGCCTCCTGAAAATGATTGACCAGCAGCACCTTGGCAAAGGCCGTACAGCCCTGGGACCCATGGAACAGCGGCATCGCCCCCTGGATGCCCAGAAAGGCCAGAGCTGCCCCAAGGGGTTGGCTCTGCTTCAGGGGATTGACGGCGACTGCCTTGCGACGGGCAATGATCTTTGTGGATGGGTGAATGGGTGGATGGGTGGGTGAGTGAAGGGATAACCAGGGGGCTTCCCGTCTCACCTCTGCCCACACCGGGCTATGCAGCGTCTCATCCAGCTCCTTCGCCATCTCCAGCAGGCCGCCATAGCCGGAGTAGGGGTTGTGGCGTTCTTGGTTGATGTGCAGAAAGGGAATGCGGGCCTTGAGGGCGGTGTATTGGTTGCGCCCCCCGGCAATCAGCATGTCGGCCTGGGTTTGCTCAATCACCTTGAGCAGTTCGGCGGCACCGCCTTTTTCCAGCATGATGCCGTCCTGGCCGAGGAGAGCTTTGATGCGGGCTTTGTCTTCTTCGGTGCTCTTTTTACTGCTGGTGGCCACCACCTTAATCCCCAGATCCTGGGCGGCGGAGATGATCGACCAGCTTTTCACTCCGCCGGTATAGAGGACAACGCGCTTGCCCTGGAGCCGGGCTCGGTAGGGGGCTAGTTGGTCCTGCAACTTGGCGGTTTCTTCGGCGATTACGGCCTCAACACGGGCTTGCATGGCCGCATCGCCAATTGTGGCGGCAATGGTACGCAAGCAGTGATTCATATCCGCCACACCGTAGAAAGATTCTTCGATGTAGGGGATGCCGTAGCGCTCCTGCATTTTGTGGGCCAGGTTGATCAGCGCCTTGGAGCAGATCATCACGTTCAGCTTGGCCCGGTGGGCGTAGGCCACCTCCTGGTAGCGAGCATCGCCGGTAATTTTGGAGAGCACCCGAATGCCCACTTTCTCGAACAGGGGCAGCACGCCCCACAATTCTCCGGCAATGTTGTATTCGCCGATCAGGTTGATGTCGTAGGGGGTGGTGGTTTCCGGCTCAGCGGTGCCAATCACATGCTCCAGCAGGGCTTCCCCGGCCAGGCGATTACCCAGGTTTTTGCTGCCCACAAAGCCCGGCGATTGGATCGGCACTACGGGCAACCCCAACTTTTCCGTCGCGGTTTTGCACACCGCATCTAGGTCATCGCCAATCAGCGCCGTCACGCAGGTGGAGTAGACAAATACCGCGGCAGGATCGTAGCGCTCTTGCACATCCTGAATGGCCTTGTAGAGCTTCTTTTCGCCACCAAAGATAATGTCGTTTTCGCTCAGGTCGGTGGTAAACCCCATCTTGTAGAGGGTTTTGCCAGAGGACAGACTACCCCGGCCTCCCCAGGAATTGCCCGCACAGGCAATGGGGCCATGGACTAAATGGGCCACATCGGTAATCGGCACCAGGGCAATGCTGGCTCCGTCAAAGGCGCAACCACCCTGGGCCGCTCCAGGTTTAGCCTGCTGCTGGCACACCTTGTTATGACCTTTGCCATTTTTCTTATGGTTGTGCTCACAACCCGGTTGGGTTAGGAGTTCCGTCATTGAGACTTTAGTGGAAGGCATGGCGGTGAAGGGGGTGGAAGGGTGGTGGGTAGGCGGGTGGATGGGTAGGCGGGTGGATGGGTGGATGGGTGGATGCCGTCCCCTCCTGGGAGGGGTGCCCGGAGGGCGGGGTGGGTCTACGAGGATGGTGGATTGGTGATTTTTGATTTTCCTCTGACTCCCCTCTCCTTCCCGGGAGAGGGGTTGGGGGATGAGGGCTTTGGCTAGCAAATGTAGCGGGTCACATCCTCATGGCAGACATCGGTCAGATAGGCCAGGGCCCGAAACCGAAGGCCGACGAATTCTTCGTAAAAGGGGTTGAGCTTACAGAGAGCGGGAATGTGGATGGTATGGCCCCAAAGCGTGAGATCCCGCTCGAAGGGGCAACAACAGGGGATAACCCGGCAGACCAGATGGGCGAAACGGCGGTTAGTCACCGCGATGCCATCAAGCCAGCGTCGCAGCGGAGTCAGCAGTCCTCTGCCAGGAGCCTGACCCGGTGTCGGAGTGGGGTGGGGGTGGGGGTGGGTGAGGGTAGCCATGGGAGGAGTTTTGGAAGGAGGAAGGCAGAAGGAGGAAGGCAGAAGGGGTAGGTGAGGGGGAGTGAGGGCGAAAGCCAACGCTCAGGAAGCCAAAAGGTGAAAGGCAGAAAATGAATCCGAAATCTAAAATCCCAAATTCCAGGCCTTTACCATTCGGCTTGCGGGATCCGGGGGGCGAGGTCTTCGGCTCGTTCCAGTTCGATGCTGAGACAGCCGACGACCTGGTTGCTCTCTAAAAAGTGAACCGAGTAGATGTAGACCCGTTGCAAGTAGGTGCCAATGCCGACGACGTAGCCGATGTCGTCTTTTTCGGCGAGCCTTTCCCCGGTGTTCTTACCAGGGAAGGTGCCATCGTTGCGGATCACCTTCAGTACCCGCACGCGATCGCCCAGGTCAAAAACGGGAGGAGAGTCGAGTTCTATGGTGTCAGGGAGGCGCATGGGAGTAGGTGGTGATGGGGTGGGGCAGTGGGGTGGTGGGGTGGTGAGCGAGCATCCCATCACCCCACCAGCACAGGGAACCTAACGGATTAAATCAAACGAGATGTCCGTCTTCGCGGGGATGATGGTCTTGCGATCCAGTTCATCCAGGATGGTGTTAATAATCCAGTTGAACTGGTTGATGGCACCCTGATAGCCGAGAGTGGCGTAGCGGTGCATGTGGTGGCGATCGAAGATCGGATAGCCAATCCGTACCAGCGGGGTGTGGGTGTCACGCCAGAGGTACTTGCCGTAGCTATTGCCAATCAGCAGGTCCACGGGCTCGGTGAACATCAGCGATCGCAGGTGCCACAGGTCCTTGCCGCCCCAAACCGTACCGTTTTGCCCGTAGGGGCTGTTGGTCAACAGTTCGCGGGCTTCCGCCTCGAAGTCATCGTTGGTATTAGTGACGACGATGTGGGTGGGTTCTGCCCCCATTTCCAGCAGGAATTGGATCAGCCCCAGCACATGGTCGGGGTCGCCGTAGAGGGCGATCTTTTTGCCATGAATCCAGGCCTGGGAATCGGTCAGGGCATCCACCGCCCGGCCCCGTTCCTGTTGCAGTTCCAGGGGAATGGGCTTGCCGGTAATGGCCGACAACGCCATCAGGAACTCATCGGTGGCCTTAATGCCAAAGGGCCGGAAGTTGTAGGTCTTCTGTCCCCATTCCTTGGTGATGTAGTCCTGAGTTTTAGGTGTGGTGTACTTCTGGAAGAAGAAGGTGCCTTCGGCATTGATGCTGTCGGCGGTTTCCGCCAGGGTAGTGAGCCCGTTGTACATCTTGAATTCGCCCGTATTGGGAGAATCAAAGGCATCGGAGTTATCCGACAGGATGGTGTAGTCGATACCAAACAGGTTAAGAATCCGCTTCAGTTCGCGGATGTTGCCAATATAGGGGTCAAAGCCCAGGTTGAAGTTGAACTTACCGTTGGTAGTTTCCGCCTTCTCATTCTTCGTCAGGGTAGTGAGAATGCCCTTCAACATGTTGTCGTAACCCGTAATGTGGGAACCGACAAAGCTGGGGGTGTGGGCATAGGGCACCGGAAAATCTTCCGGAATGTGACCCTCATTCTTAGAGGTGGTAATAAACGCTCCCAGGTCATCCCCAATCACTTCTGCCATGCAGGTGGTGCAGAGGGCAATCATTTTGGGTTTGTAGAGAGTGTAGGCATTTTCCAACCCCTGCTTGAGGTTACTGAGACCACCAAATACCGCGGCGTCTTCTGTCATCGAAGACGACACCGCCTGGAAGGGCTCCTTGTAGTTGCGGGTTAGGTGGCTGCGGAAGTAGGCCACACAACCCTGGGAACCGTGGCTATAGGGTAGGGTTTCCTCAAACCCGGCGGCCACGAACAAGGCTCCTAGGGGCTGGCAGGCTTTGGCGGGGTTGATGGTGAGAGCTTCCCGGGCAAAGTTCTTTTCCCGGTAATCCCAGGACTTCGTCCATTCAGCGATTTCGGCGACTTTTTCGGGGCTGTGGGCGCCTTCAAACTGGCGCTTGTACTCAAACAGGTCTTGGTAGGTATCGGTGTGGAACAGGTCAAAGTGATCCTTAATGGGATCGAGACCTTCCGCCCCACAGGGGGTCGGGATGGTGTTGTCAAGGTTGTCAGTCATGGCTTTAGAGGGGATAGTGGGGTGGTGAGATAACGGGGTAATAGGGAGTTTTGAGTTTTGAGCGTTGATTTTTGAGTGTTGAATTTTGTCGGCGCCCCATTACGGCGGCAGCAAGGTTGAATTCTCAACTTGAAACTCAAACCTAGGCACTCAAAACTCACTCCTTAGATCCCTAGGCCCAGGGCGCTTTGATCAAGCTCCAGGTGGGATTGTTAATGGCCAGGTCCATGTCGCGGGCAAAGACTTCAAAACCGTCGTAGCCGTGGTAGGGGCCGGAATAATCCCAGGAGTGCATCTGGCGGAAGGGCAAGGCCATTTTCTGGAAGACGTACTTCTCTTTAATGCCAGAGGCGATCAGGTCGGGCTTGAGTTGCTTGGCAAATTCCTCAAACTCGTAGCCACTCACGTCGTCGTAGATGATGGTGCCGTCATCCACGTATTCGGCGGTGCGTTTGTAGTCGTCACCGTGGCCAAATTCATAACCAGTGCCGATCACGTCCATGCCCAGGTCCTTAAAGGCCGGCACCACGTGGCGGGGGCGTAGGCCGCCGACCATCATCATGACTTTTTTGCCTTCCAGACGAGGCCGATATTTCTCCACAATGGCATCCATTCGGGGCTGATATTTGGCGATGACTTCTTCCGCTTTGGCCTGAATGGTCTCGTCAAATTGAGCGGCAATCTTGCGGAGAGACTTAGCAATTTGGGTGGGGCCAAAGAAGTTGTACTCTAGCCAGCCAATGCCATACTTCTCTTCCATGAACCGGCAAATATAGTTCATCGACCGGTAGCAGTGGATCAGGTTGAGCTTGGCCAGGGGGGTCATCACCACTTCGTTGAAGGTGCCATCCCCAGAGAACTGGCAGATTACCCGCAGGCCAATTTCTTCTAGCAGCAGGCGGCTGGGCCAGGCGTCTCCACCGATGTTGTAGTCGCCGATAATGTTGACATCGTAGGGGCCGGGTTCGTAGCCTTCCGGCAGTTTGCGATACTCGTCGGCCTTGGGCAGTACCCAGTCCCGCACGGTGTCGTTGGCAATGTGGTGTCCCAAGGATTGGGACACGCCCCGGAATCCTTCGCACCGCACCGGCACCACGGGCTTGCCATATTCTTTGGCTTTCTTCCGGGCTACAGCCTCAATGTCATCCCCGATTAACCCAACCGGGCATTCCGACTCAATGGTGGTGCCCTGGCTGAGGGGGAAAAGAATTTCCAGCTCATCAATCAGTTTGTCGAGCTTTTTATCACCCCCAAACACGATGTCCCGCTCCTGGAAGTCGGAGGTGAACTGCATGGTGCCAAAGGTATCAACCCCGGTGGTGCCGATGTAGTAGTTACGGCGACCGGACCAGGAATAGTAACCGCAGCCCACGGGGCCATGGCTGAGGTGAATCATGTCCTTAACCGGGCCCCAAACCACCCCTTTAGCGCCCGCATAGGCACAGCCACGGGTGGTCATTACGCCAGGAACGGACTTCTTGTTGGATTTGACGCCACAATCGGAGGCGCCTTCTTCTTTCACATCGAGGTGCTTGGAGCGAAGCTTAGCGGCTTTTTCGGGATACGCGTCCAGCACCTCCTGGATCAGCGCTTTTTTGTCTTCTAAGGTAGCCATAATGCCCTCTCAGTTAGGGTGGATGGGTCAGGGGTGGATGGGTGAAGAGAACTGGTAGAAAGAAACCGGGTTTCTGCTGGGTTGAACCAACAACTGGGTTGCGGTCAAGAAACCCGGTTTCTTAGCTGGGCCTAAACAGCGGCAGTGGCGAGTTTGTCGGCCTCAAGGGCTTTTTGGTACTCTTCGTCACCGTCCAGGATGCCGAATTCAATCAACAGTTCTTCCAACTCATCCATGGAGATGGGGGTGGGAATCGTGAGATTCTTGTTGTTGATGATCTTGTCGGCCAATTGGGCGTATTCCTGAGCCTGGTTGCTGTTGGGTGCATATTCGTTCACTGTCATACGGCGCAGTTCAGCGTGTTGAACCACGTTGTCGCGGGGTACGAAGTGCAGCATTTGAGTGTTGAGTTTGGCGGCCAGGGCCTCGATTAGCTCAATTTCCCGGTCGGTGTTGCGGCTGTTGCAGATCAGGCCGCCCAGGCGTACCCCGCCGGAGTGGGCATACTTGAGAACGCCCCGGGCGATGTTGTTGGCCGCGTACATGGCCATCATTTCGCCGGAAACCACGATGTAGATTTCCTGGGCTTTGCCTTCCCGAATGGGCATGGCAAACCCCCCGCACACAACGTCGCCCAGTACGTCGTAGGAGACGAAATCGAGGTCTTCGTAGGCGCCTTCTTCTTCTAGGAAGTTGATGGCGGTGATGATGCCCCGACCGGCACAGCCTACGCCCGGTTCTGGACCACCCGACTCAACGCACTTAACACCGCGATAGCCGGTCAGGAGTACTTCGTCGAGTTCCAGGTCTTCTACGGCACCGCGTTCGGCGGCCAGGTGCAGAATGGTGGTTTGGGCTTTGCTGTGCAGCATGAGACGGGTGGAGTCAGCCTTGGGGTCACAGCCCACAATCATGATGCGTTGCCCTTTTTCGGCCATGGCGGCCAGGGTGTTTTGGGAGGTGGTGGATTTACCAATGCCGCCTTTTCCATAGAATGCAATCTGTCGCATGGGGAATTTCTCCTTGGTTGGGAATTCAGGTCTGGTTTGTCGGGAATGCTCGTAATCTCGGAACAGGCAAGGGCCTGGGGAAAGGGTGTCGTCAAGCCGGGGGGTCGCGTCCGGCGTGGGGGATGGAGGGGTGCATAGGGTGGGGGGGATAAAGGGATGGTGAGGATGGTGAAGGGTGAAGAGTGAGGGAAAAATGCAAAGTTCAAAGTTCAAAGTTCAAAGGGCAAATTTTTGAATTTCGAATTTTGAATTCTGTTAAATCGCCTCGACCACGAGAGTCGGCAAGACCAGCCGTTGCAGTTTGGCTTCAATGGCATACTTCAGCGTGTCGGTGCTGCTGGCGCAGGATCCGCAGGCTCCCTGGAGTTTGACCAACACGCGATCGCCATCCACATCGTGCAAACTCACATCGCCGCCGTCAGCAATTAACACGGGGCGCACTTCCTCGTCGATCACCTGCTGGATGCGCATGATCTTTTCCAGATTCGTGAGGGTGGGGAAGGATGGGGGAATTTCTGACGTCTGATCTCCTGAGGTCTGACTTCGCTGCTCCTGGGCTACCGCCAGCTCTGCGGCAACTTTCACTAATTCCGCCGATTGCTGGGCTTCCAGCAGAATGTCTTCAATCCCGGCCAGGCAAGAGCCACAGCCGCCACCGGCTTTGACGTAGTTGGTGACTTGTTCTACGGTGGTCAGGTCGTTTTCTGCGATCGCCCGGCGGATCTTCTTCTCGGTAATGCCGTAGCAGGTGCAGATCAGGGTGCCTTCCTCGTCCTCGTGGTGCTCCACGGTAATGCCGCGATACTTAAAGATGGCGGCTTCTAGGGCCTCTTGGCCCATCACCGAGCAGTGCATCTTAGCTTCGGGCAAGCCGCCGAGAAAGTCGGCGATATCTTGGTTGGTAATGTTCAGCGCTTCGTCCAAACTCTTACCTTTGATGATTTCCGTCAGGGCCGAGGAGGAGGCAATGGCGCTGGTACAGCCGAAGGTCTGGAACCGGGCATCCAAAATGCTATCGGTCGAAGGCTGAATCTTCAGGTGCAGCCGTAGGGCATCGCCACAGGCAATGCTGCCCACTTCGCCGTAGACCACCGCCACATCTGGGTCATTGGGGTCTTCGATGGTGCCCTGGTTGAGGGGGTTGTAGAAGAGTTCAAGCACTTTTTCGGAGTAGTCCCACATGGCAGTTTCCGGGGGTGAGGGTGAGGGGGGAAGGGAAGAGGGTGAAGAGTGGAGGGAGGGAGGGGGGAAAGGGGTGGTGGGGTGATGGGGTGGTGAGGGGGCAGGCTCGCTATCTTGCTATCCCGCTATCTCGCCACCCCACCAGCGCCCTAGGTTGCTAACGCCACATCTCGTTCTTGCAACCACTCGGCCTGATCGTTGTTAAAGGGGGACAGGGCACGCAGGCGTTCCACAATGTCGGGCATGACGGTCAGCACCTGGCGAATTTCGGCTTCGGTGGTGTAACGGGAGAGGCTAAACCGGATGGAGCCGTGCAGGATGGTATAAGGCAGGCCCATCGCTGTTAATACATGGGAGGGGTCGAGGGAGCCAGAGGTGCAGGCAGAACCGGAGGAGGCGCAGATGCCTTCGCGGTTGAGCATGAACAGGATGGCTTCCCCTTCGATGTACTTGAAGCCAATGTTGGTGGTGTTGGGTAACCGGGGTGCGCCACCGCCATTGACGGCGGTATCGGGGATGGTGGCGAGGATGCCGTATTCCAGCAGGTCCCGTAGTTCGGCTTCCCGTTGAGCGTGGGAAAGGTGGAGTTGGGCCAGTTCCGCCGCTTTTCCCAGGGCTACAATGCCAGGGACGTTGTGGGTGCCCGCCCGCCGACTCCGCTCTTGGTGGCCGCCCAGCAAGAAGGGACGGAAGCGGAAGCCTTTGCGCACGTAGAGGGCACCGATGCCCTTGGGGGCGTGGAGCTTGTGGCCCGACAGGGTGAGCATATCAATGGTGCTGGTGGCTAGGTTGATGGGGACTTTGCCCACCGCCTGGACGGCATCGACGTGGAAGGTGGCTCCGTAGGCTTTCGCGATCGCCCCCACCTGTTCCACCGGAAAGATCACCCCGGTTTCGTTGTTGGCGTACATGGTGGTGACCAGGGCCGTACCGCCGGTCATGGCCGCTTCCAGTTCCATCAAATCCAGTTCGCCACGCCCATCTACCGACAGGTAGGTGACGGTGTAGCCTTTCTTTTCCAGATGCTTACACACCGAGAGGATGGCCGGATGTTCTACCGCCGTGGTGACAATGTGCCGTTTCTCCGGCTGGGCCGCTAAGGCCGCATGGATGGCGGTGTTATTGCCTTCACTGCCGCAGCTATTGAAAATAATCTCCGTCGGTTCGGCCCCTAGCAGGTCGGCCACCTGGGTGCGGGCGTCTTCAATCGCTGCCCCCACCTGGCCACCAAAACTATGCATGGACGAGGGGTTACCGTACAGCTCACTTAGGTAGGGCAGCATGGCCGCCAAGACATCGGGGTCGGTGCGGGTGGTGGCGTTGTTGTCGAGGTAAGTGACCATGGTGGGTGATGGGGTGATGGGTGGGGGGTAGGTAGGATGAACCCTAGGGGCAGACCAGTATGTCTGCCCTAACTGGCCATTTGCGATCGCCGCAAGGCTTGGGAATAGGCATCAAACCAGTGTTGCCAGTAGCCAGAATCCTGCACCGATTGCAGGCGGGCCACCAATCGGTTGTAGGTGGCAAACCAGGACTCCCAGTAGTCCTCTGAAACCTCAGACTGAGAAGTCAGCTTGACCGCGGCGGCCCTGGTGGCCAGAGGCACACAGCCCTCGTTGGTAGGGCAGGTGGCCCAGCACTGGGGGACACCGTGGGAACCTTGGCATTGGTTACAGCGGTCAATCTCAATCCAGAAGGCTACCCCGTTGGTTTGAATTGCCCCGGTTGGGCAGGCTGAGAGGCAGCGCTGGCAACCGATGCAGTTGTGGGTGATGGTGTAGGACATAGGAGCCTCCGGGGGAGTGGATGGGTGAGCGGGTAGATGGGTGGATGGTTTCCGATTCCCCTCGTGGGAAGGGCTAGTGAAGGGGTAGGGTGCATAACGCTGGGGCGAGGCTCCGCCAACGCCAAGCCATGCACCATCTACCAACAACGGCCTATCGTTTCAACACATGTTCGTCGTAGAACCGCCGGGCCACGGTCTCAATCACGTCGTAGTCCTCAACCACCACCAAGCCAGCTTCCTGTAGCTGCTTACTGGGGCAGGGGCCAATTTTGGAGGCGAGGACGGCTTTGCAATCCGAAATGGTGTCGATGATGCCCTTCAGCATGGCTTCTTCGCCGTAGCCTCCCTGGCAGTAGTCCGCTACTTTGCGGTGACTGATAAATTTGGCTTCAGCGGCGTCCACTTCGTAGATCATGAATTCCTTGGCGTGGCCGAAGTGCTGGTTGACAATGCCGCCGCCTTTAGTGGCCACCGCTACGAGGACTTTGGGAGAAGTCTTCGCCGACAGCTCACCGGGAATGCGGGCAGCAGCCTGTTTCTTAGCAGCCACCGCGGCTTTCGCCTGTTCAATGCTGATGTGAACCGCCTGGCGAGTCTCCAGGCTATAGTCCACCGGCATTTCCATAAATTTCTGCTTGGTAAATTCCTGGCTCCGGTCTTCGCCCAGCAGCCCCACCGCATCGGCGCGGCACTGACGACAATGGCGCATCAGCTTCATGTTGCCAGAGCAGTTGTCTTGTACCTGCTTGAGTTCCTTGGGGTTGGGGCCGCGCTGCCCATTCAGACCGAAGTAGGTGCCATGTTCCGGGGCCGAAATCAGCGGCATAATATTGTGCAAGAACGCGCCCCGCTCTCGAATCGCCTGGTTCACCACAGGCATATGCTCATCGTTAATGCCGGGGATCAGCACGGAGTTGACCTTGCAAAGAATGTCGGCCTCTTGCAATGCTTGCAACCCTTCCATTTGACGCTCGTGGAGGATGCGAACCCCTTCAATGCCGCGATAGCGCTTGCGAC
Source organism: Leptolyngbyaceae cyanobacterium M65_K2018_010 (assembly GCA_015295885.1). Classification (GTDB taxonomy): domain Bacteria; phylum Cyanobacteriota; class Cyanobacteriia; order Phormidesmidales; family Phormidesmidaceae; genus Nodosilinea. The sequence goes on along the minus strand of DVEE01000194.1, from coordinate 17,533 downwards.
GGTAGTGCACCCAGGGGTAGATCTGGGCTCCAATTTCCGGGTCCACCATATTAATGGTGATAGTGACGTGATCGACGTTGAGGGCTTTGATGCGATCCACATAGTCGGGCAACATCAAGCCATTGGTGGAGAGACAAAGCTTAATGTCGGGGGCTTTTTCAGCAATGAGTTCAAAGGTGCGGAAGGTTTTCTCTGGGTTAGCTAACGGGTCGCCTGGGCCCGCGATCCCCAAAACTGTCATCTGAGGAATTTTGCCCGCTACCACTAAAACCTTATGGGCCGCTTCTTCCGGTGTTAGCAACTCGCTCACCACCCCGGGACGACTTTCGTTAGCGCAGTCGTACTTGCGGTTGCAGTAGTTGCATTGAATGTTGCAGGCGGGGGCCACAGCCACATGCATGCGGGCGTAGTGGTGGTGGGCTTCTTCGCTGTAACAGGGATGTTTTTCAATCCGGGCTCTCATGCTGTCACTAAGGCCGTCGGCGGTATCGGTCTTAGTCGTGCAACCACAGTTGCCGCTCGCCGATTTGACCACAGTTTTCGTTTTGGTCAGGGTAATGTCCAGATCAGGCGTCGCGGTGGGCGCGGTAGTCAGGGCAGAGGGTGGCGGTGGCGTCATGGGTTTGGGGAGGTAAGGGGGAAGGGGGAAGGCAGCTCGCAAAGCGTCGCCGTAGGCGTTAGGCAGAAGGCAGAAACGGTGGGCTGGGTAAAGCGGGAGCAGAGCCCAACATTGGGTCCGATGGGGGGTCCGATGGGCTAGGCGCCCTAGCTTTCCGCCGCTGGCTGATGGGTGGCCCCCAAATCAAGAGAGCAGAACCCATCAGTCAGTGCACCTCGTCGTCGCAGGCAGAAACGATTTCCCAAGTGGGTGGGGTATGCTGAAATCGCTTTAGCTCTCGGCTTCTGAGCAGTCAATAACTTTGCAAGGCGTCAAAGGAAATAAGCTTTAACCAAGCTGGGGTTGACGTTGCTTTTTGTTGGTAACTTCTTCAGTTGTCGAGTAACGCTGGGGTGCTCGGCGTTGAAAGAGTTATAGCAATGGCTGGATCTACGACTGACCCCTGCCGCCCGATAGAATTTATTGAATGATTAGCGATGCACTCAGCGGCTAAACCCCTAGCTGTCGCTGAAACAATATTTTCTCAGGGTCAGGGGGACTAGCATTTTTCCTTGCCTAACCTGCCATTTATTTCGGACTGAGCAGTATTCATGCACTCAGGCCAAGTCCCTGCCTGACCTAGGTTTACCATCAAAACCGAGCCTCAAAAATGGGTTCCTCTCTGAGTACTCAAACCCTGTTTTATGGAGTAGTTGGATACAGAATGAGGCGATCTCTGCAGCCAACTAAATATTAAACTGTATCGGCTTTATCTATTCCAAGAATTTAAAAGTAATTTACTTAGCTTTTGTGTGTAAAGAAATATTGTTTTCTCCAACCCCTCTCTGCAAGGCTGTTCGGAGTGCTGAGCAGGGAGACAGCATCTAGGAAGCTAACCTGCTTCCCGGATGCCGACACCCGGCACTGGCTTGTTAAAGTGGACGTTTTCTGAAGGACTTGCTGCTCAGGGGTTTCAGGCAACGGAAAATTAGGGATCCAACTTTAGAAGACCAGTGCCATAGAACCAGAGGCGGGGTTGACGCTAATCACCCACCCCACCACGGTGCCCCAACTCAGGCTTAAGCCCCTAAAACGTCAGTACAGAAACCCGGTTTATCCAACAGAATGTCGGTGATGGCCTGAGCGTGGCGACTCAAAAATCGGGTTTCTAGAGGCATTTGCTATCTCTCCATCACCCCAACAGGGCTTTCGCCCGGGCCACAAAGTTCTCAGCAGTTAACCCATTTAGGGCCATAATCTGCCCGGCATTGGCGGTGGTTTCGCCGCGCTTCCAGGCAAAGACATCCCGGGGGGCGGTGCTGCGCAGCAGGATCGGTTCCACCATGGCGCTGGAGCCACCGGTAATAGCCAGGAGGGCATCCCCCCCAAACAAACGCTCAAAGCCGGCGTCATCCAGGAAACTGCTATCCGGCTCAGAGCAGAGATCCCAAGCCACATCACTGGGGCGGTAGAGCTGGCGGGGGTTAACTACCGAGACAATGCGGCTACCCAGGCCCAGGCTAGCCAGGTGCTCGGCGGCTTCAAAGACGGGGATTAAGGTCATATCGCCAATCACCGCAAAGACAACGGTTTGGTCCCCAGGGGTGGCAGCCAGCTCTACAGCTCCCTCAGCCAGGGCCTGGCGGGGTTGCTCAAAGGTGGTGCGAATCGGCAGGGGCGACTTACTAGCGGTGATGGTAATGCCCTTGTTGCGAGTGCCCAGGGCCCAGTCGTAGCACACCTGAATGCTATTGGCATCGGTGGGAAAGAGGGGGTAAACATTGCCATTGCGCATCATGCCGGCAAAGTAGTTTTCCACTTCGGGCCGCTGGTGGGTCCAGCCATTGCGGCCCTGCTCCAGGGCTCCGGCGGTAAACAGGGTAATGGTGGAGGGAGTGGGGCGGCGCAGTTCGGCCATGGCCTGGGTGACCGTCTGCCAGATGGGCAGGCCATTGATGGCAAAGGACTCGTAGGAGCACCAGAGGGTGCGGGCGCCAAACAGGGCCTGGGCGGCAGCGAGGCCGGCACAGGCATCTTCACTGAGGGGTTCGTAAACTTGGCCCTGGGGCTGCTGGAAGTAGGTGGCGTCGGTAACGGGGTGGATGATTTTTAGGGCCTGGTTAATGTTATTGATGCCAGAGGCGGCATTGCCATCGGCGTTGGTAACAACGAATTGGGGGTCTTGTTGGCCGACATAGCCCACCAGAGCCCCCATGGCCGTCGTGGCCACTTGCTTGTCGCCACCGACGGGAAACTCGTTGAGGGGCAGGCTGCCCAGGTCGGGCAGGGGCAGTACCGACTCGGTGACGACGGTTTTAGCCGCGGGGCCACCACCGGCCCGTTCGTAGTTGGTGCGCACCAGGTTCCAGGCTTCGGGGTGGAGGGCCCGGGCGGTCAGGGCACTGACAATATAGTCGCGCTCCAGGGAATCGCCGGGGTAAAGGTTATGGGACTGGGCCCCCCGCTTGTGGACCCCGGCTCCTTTCAGTTGCTTCACAATCAGTACGGTGAGGGTGCCCCCCAGGGCTAGCTTAGCGGCTTTGTCGGTGGCGGCCAGCACTGCCTGGGTAAAGGCAAACCGCTGGGGGAAGGAGAAGGCGGTGCTATCCACGTAGGCGCCGGGTTGATGAGCATCATCGAACTCCTTGGCATCGACCAGCACCACCTCTTGGAAGCCATTACCGCGCCAGTAATCCACCATGGCCTGGTTGGACTGGGTAGACACCATGCTGTGGTGCTCCTGGGAGTAGCCGTTCCAGACCAGAATGGGTAGGAAATTGGTGATGGTGGGGTAGGCGGTATGGAAGTGGCCAAAGCTGCTCATGATGTAGGGTTCACCCAGGCCGCCATCGCCAATGGTGACGGGGAAGAGGACGCCGGGGTGCAGCTTGGCCCCAGCCATGGCAAAGTGTTGGCCCTGACCGAGGGGGCCAGCCGGGTTCAGCAAGCCGGGGATCTGGCCGGACAGGTGACCCAGCAGGCCATGGGTTTCCCGGAAGCGGGCGCACAACTGAGCCACGGTTTCAATTTGCATGGCTTCCAGAGAACGGTCTAAAAAGACGTTGCTGTAGAAGCCGGGGGCGTGGTGGCCGACTTCGGTAATGATATTTTTGTGGCCCAGCATGACCAGGGCGGCGATCGCTTCGGCAATGCTGGCAAACCCACCGGGATGACCCGACTCTTTGCTGGCGGTCATTTGCAGGGTCAGGTAGCGGAGGGCGTCGGCGGCCAGGAGGGTTTGGTAGATGGCATTGGGGTCGCTGGGGGAGGTAATCGCCCTTTGGCCGGGGGAAATGGCGGGGGTTTGCCCGTAGATCTCAAAATCGGGGAGGGGGGGGCCAAAGTGCTGAATACCCTCGCAAAAAGTTGGAATAGATGGGCTGCTAACCGCCGTCATACTGAAAACCCCTAACTAGCGTCAAAAAAGTAGGCAAACTCAAAAACCTCATCCTGCCCTACCGGCCAGGCAAAGGAAAACTTTGCCCGGCGTGGCATACCCTTGGCTAAGGTCTGTTTACCATCCTACACAGGGAGGGGTAGCCCGAGATGCCGGGGTCAGGGGTTTCAACCATAGAAATCAGGTTGGCTGGGTATTGGCATTGTCCCCCAGGCCTGACCTCAGCCTAGAGCGGGTGGACGACCACAAGCTCCGCCTAGAGTTCGGTCAGTAGGCTCTTAATCACGGGAGCCTGAAAGAACTGGTTGGTGGAAGTCATCAACCGATCACCCCAGAGATTTTGACGCAAAAACGCTTCGTCGGCGTAGCGACTATCTTGCTCCAGGGCCTCCATGCCGAGGTCAATGGCCTGCCGACAGCGATCGCTGCGGGCATTGGCCCCAGCCCTGCAGTTCTCTTGCACATAGGTGGCCACGGCGATGGCCAGTTTGGGCTCAGGTTCTGTTCCACCGGCAATCTCCAGGGATTCGCGCCATTTCTCGATGGCCCTGGTGGCGTCCCCTTGCTCGTAAAGAACCAGACCGATGTTGTTCACCGCAGGCCAAAACTGGGGCTGGGCCGCGACCGAAGCTCCGTAATGCTGGATCGCCTGGTCGTACCGCTGCAATTTAAAGTAGGCATTGCCCAGGTCAAACAGCGCCGTAGGGTTGTTGGGTTCCAGTTTGAGGCCCTGTTCTAGCTGGGTCGAGGCTTTGAGATAATCACCCTGCTGAAAGTAGGCCGATCCCAGGGCAAATAAAATGCGAGCATCTCCAGGGGCCAGGGTTCTTGCCCGTTCTAGCAGACTGACGGCCTTTTCGGTCTCGTTGGCCTGCAGGTACAGCCCCCCCAGCAACCCTAAGACCTGGCCATCGTTGGGTGCCAATTGGGAGGCCAACTGGGCCAGGGCTAGGGCCTGATTAAACTGACGAAATTCGGCAAGTTGCTGGGCTTCGCTGGCTAAAAATCGCCCTTGCTCCGCCATCAGATCGTAGTCCAGAGGCAGTACGTAGGGGGTTAGGGCCTGGGACAGAGCTGGCGCTGAGGCACCGAGCCAGCCGCCTAGGGTCAGGCAAGACAACAGGGCAATTTGTTTTAACACCACGGGTTCCAAGCAGCGGTTCACCGTCTATTACGTCTATTAGAGTAATCCATTTGCATGCCTGTAGGGGGGTTTCCCTAAGCGTTGCCCCACCCAGCCGAGTTCAGGGGGTAGGGCCGGGCTGATTAGCGGCCTGGGCCGCCCGGGCATTACGCCGCCACATTGCCGGTTTAATCCGCCGTAGGGCGGAAGCTCGAAACCGATGATCCCACTCGCTGTCCGACAACTGAGCCAGGTCTGCCAGAGGTGGGGCCAGATTCCAGGGGTAGGGCTGAAATTCAGCGATATCCGTGGGTTGGGCAAACCTCAGGTTCCAGGGGCAAACATCCTGGCAAATATCGCAACCCGCTACCCAGTTCTGTAGGTGCGGTACCACCGGAGCGGGCAAGGTTGCCGCCCGATTTTCGATGGTGTGGTAGGCCAGGCAGCGGTGGGCATCAACCACGTAGGGTTGGGTAATCGCCCCCGTGGGGCAAGCCTCCAGGCAACGGGTGCAGGTGCCGCAGTGGGCGGTATGGGGGCGATCGCCGGCGAGGTCCAGGGTGGTGAGAATTTCCCCTAAAAACACCCAGGACCCATACTGGCGGGTAATCAGGTTGCCGTTTTTGGCAATCCAGCCCAGCCCGGCTCGCTGGGCCCAAACCTTATCTTGTACTGGGCCCGTATCAGCGTAGTAGCGCACCTGGGGGGCCAGGCCCGCGGCCTCCGCCTGGGTCTGCAGCCAGGCAGCCAGGGCCTGTAGCCGCGGCTGCAGGATGCGATGATAGTCGCGCCCCCAGGCGTAGCGAGAAATTTTGCCGTGGTCAGGCTGGGGGGAGTGGGGATGGGGAGTGTAGTAGTTGAGAGCCACACAGATCAGCGATCGCACCCCGGGCATGATCCGCCGCACATCCTGCCGTTTGGGGTTCTCCATCCAGGTCATATCGGCCTGGTAGCCCTGCCGGAGCCAGCTTTGCAGGTGGGCTGTGGCGGCTTGTTCAGGGCCATCGGGGTGGGGGTTGACCGCGGCAATACCCACCAGGTGAAACCCCAATTGCCGGGCCTGATCAATGACGGCTTGTCGGGTTGGTCCTGAAGAGGTCACGGCACCATTGCCACATCTGGGAGACTCTGCCTCAATCCTAGAGGCAGTTGACCGGTCTAGAAGGCTTTCTGTGGCTTTTCTTCACGCCCCCAGGCGGGCTGCTCCCACCGCCTCAATTCCCCTCCCCGGAGCCCCTTCACCCCTTGGCCCGAAAACGCTAGAGTATGACAACGAAAACAATCTCATTGGGCTGAGGGAAGGACTGCATTGGTGAGGCCAGGAGTTCGGTTAGGGCTAATTGCCCTGTGCAGCTTGATCATCACCCTGGGGCCGCCCACCTGGCAATCCGGGCTGCTGAGGCCGGCTACAGCCCAGGTGCCAGGGTTAGATCGGGGTGTCCTGGCCCAGGTGATGACGGACAGTGTCCCGCCGGTGGTGAGTCCTCCGGTCAGCCCCGAAGCCGGCGAACCCAAACCCTTTACCGAAGTTACCCAGAATCTGGTGGCCACCCCGGGCCTGTTCACCCTCTATCGCGACCCCCAGCGCCAAAAAGCCCTGCTAGGGTTGCGCCCCGACCAACTGAATCAAAACCTATTGCTGATCGCCACCCTGGAGTCGGGAGTGGGCGAGGCAGGGCTGTTTCGCGGTTGGCCCATCAATGACCTGATGATTCAGTTTCGCCGGGCTCCCGATCACCGGCTGCAGGTGGTAGTGCCGAACCTGTACTTCCGCACCGACCGGGGGCACCCTCAAAATCGCCAAAGGGTGCCGGACTCCTTTAGCGATTCGGTGTTATTCACGGTGCCCATTTTGGCCATCAAGGCCGAAACCGGGGAAATGGTCATTGATTTAGGCGATTTCTTGCTGAATCGAGACCCGGCCAATCTGGCCGGTGCCTTTCCCTGGATCATGGAAAGCTATACCCTTAACCCCGAGAGTTCCTACCTGGGAACCACCCAGGTTTTTCCTGAGAACCTGGAGCTAGAGACCGTGCTGGGGTTTTCCGGTAGCGGCACCCAGCTAGCCTGGTGGGGTGGCCTAGGCAGCTTGCCCGATGGCCGCGGGTTTAACCTCCGCGTCCGCTACAGCCTTTCCGCCTTGCCTCACCATCCAGCCTTTCAACCCCGGCTCGCTGACCAGCGGGTGGGGTATTTCATTACCGCCTATCGGACTCCCACCCAGGCCCGATCGCCCGACCCCTTTGTGCGTTACATCCAACGCTGGCATCTGGAAAAGCAGGATCCCACGGCGGCCCTCTCCCCTCCCCGGCAACCCATCGTCTTCTGGCTGGAGAATACCATTCCCCCCCCGTACCGCCAGGCCATTCGGGAAGGGGTGGAGTGGTGGAATGGGGCCTTTGAACGGGCCGGCTTTACCCAGGCCATTGAGGTCCGGCAAATGCCCGATCGGGCTGATTGGGACCCGGCGGATGTGCGCTACAACGTGATTCGCTGGTCCGATTCCTTCGAGCCCTGGGCCCTGGGGCTGGGGCCAGCGCGGGTGAATCCGCTGACCGGCGAAATTCTGGATGCGGATGTGATTTTGGATGCCAGCGTCATCGGCTATCTGAACCAGGAATACCAGACCCTGGGGGCCAACCTGGATACCCTCAGCCAAGTCCCCATACTCCAGTTCTGTGGCCATTCCCTGGCCCAGCGGCTCTTCCAGCGATTTACCGGTAATCCCAGCCCGTCAGCCCCCCCCGGTTGGGCCGGACAGCGGGAGGTACAGGCTACCCCTGGGGCCTACCGCCCCGGAATCGAGACCTGTGCCGGGGTACAGGCCTTTCAGCAGGGCGCCTTTGGGGCCCTGGCCTTGAACACCCTAGCCGATCCCCTGACCACCCCAGCCACCCGGGAAACCTACGTGCAGGACTACCTGCGGGCGCTGACCGCCCATGAGGTGGGCCATGTGCTGGGCCTGCGCCATAACTTTCTGGGCAGTACCCTGCTAGCTACCGAAGCGCTAAACGACCCAGAGATCACCCGCAGCCAGGGCATGGTGAGTTCTGTGATGGACTATTTTCCGCCCAACTTGGCTCCCCCGGGCCAGACCCAGGGGGATTATTTCCCCACCCGGTTGGGGCCCTATGACCTGTGGGCGATCGAGTATGGCTATAAACCCATCACCAGCCCGGTGGCTGCCCAGCGGGAACTGCAGCACATTGCCAGTCGCGCCGGGGCACCGGAATTAGCCCTGGCCACCGACGAGGATATCTACGATTTTCTCGACCCCAAGGCCAGTCCCTGGGACCTCAGCCGCGATCCCCTCGGCTATGCGGCGGGGCAAATGGCCATCGCCCAGGCCATTTGGGACAAGCTCAACTGGTTCTCCTTGAATCCGGGGGAAACCTACGGAGCCCTGCGGCGGCGAGTGGATCTGGTGTTTAGCCACTATTGGCAGCAGGCCATGATTGTCTCCAACTACATTGGCGGTCAGCGTTTTAACCGTACCGACCCCTGGAGTTCTCAGGGCCAGCCCCCCTTCCAACCCATTGCCGGGGCCGAACAACGGCGGGCGTTGGACATCCTGAACCAACGGGTACTGGCGACCGATGCCCTGCAACTGCCGCCAGAGTTGATTAACCTGCTAGCCCCCGACCGCTGGTTGCACTGGGGGCAGCCGCTGACCCTCTATCCCCTGGACTACCCCATCTACGATCGCGTTCTGTTTGTACAGGCCCTAGTGCTGAGCGATATCCTCTACGGCGAGCGCCTGGTGCGCCTGCGCGACGCCGAACTTAAGGCCCCCACCGCTGACCCCCTGACCCTGACCGAGCTATTTGAAACCCTGGGACAATCGGTGTGGGGGGAAATTCTCAACCCTGGTTCAGAGCCGATTCAGTTGTCTAGCCTGCGGCGAGGCCTCCAACGCCACCACCTGAACATTTTGACCCACCTGTTTCTGCGCCATTCGAGCCAGGATACCGCCCCCCTGGATTGGTTCGATGGTCTAGCCCTAGAAACCACCTGGGGTGCCCCCGAGGATGCTCGCCTATTGGCCCGCCACCAGATGAGACAGTTGCAGGGGGCCGTGGAAACCTACCTGCGCCGTTTTGGTCGCCGCCTGGATACCACCACCCTGGCCTACTTGGAGGATGTGGACGATCGCATCACCCAGGTGCTGAATGCCTCCCTGCGGCGTCAGTAGGGGGGATCGGTTGAGCCTGACGACCCCAGCCCACCTCTACCAGCAACTCCAGCGCTTGGATGGGCAGAGCTATGGAGCCTATAAGGCCCTGCGGGGCCGCTACGACTTCGGCGACTTTACCCTGCACATTGACCATGTCCAGGGCGACCCCTTTGCCGCCCCCAGCCGGGTGCGGGTTGTCCTTCCCCAGCGCCTGGCTCAGTTTCCCAGGGAGTTGTGGGCCAGGCCCCAGCGGGCGATCGCCCTGGCGGATTTTCTCACCCGGCAGTTTTACCAGGCGATCCAGCGGCGATCGCAGCCTTCGGGCTCGGGCAAAAGCGGGTTAATCGGTATCCTCCGCCCCAGTCAGGCCATCCTCAATCGCAGTGCCGCCCAAGTTACCGAAACCGCGGTGGAGGTGCGCTTTACCGTGGGCTTACCGGCCTTGGGTCGGCGCATTGCCGGGCGCCAGGCGGCGGATCTGCTGGGTCAGGCAATCCCCCAATTGGTGGAACAAACCCTGCGGTACAACGCCCTAGATCCGGCTCAACTCCAACACCATGTGGATACGGCGGAAGACGCGGAGGTTTTGCGGGGGCAACTGGCGCACCATGGGTTAGTGGCCTTTATCGCCGACGGAGCGATCCTGCCCCGGCGCAGCGGCGTGGATGAACGCCCCCTGGTAGAGGGAGGCATCCCCTTTCGCTCCCCCGACGCCCTGCGGGTGACCCTGACCTGCCCCCACGCTGGGGCCATTACGGGCATGGGCCTTCCCCAGGGCATTACCCTGATTGTGGGTGGCGGCTACCACGGCAAATCCACCCTGCTGCGAGCCCTGGAGGCGGGGGTTTACAACCACATCCCTGGGGATGGCCGCCACCAGGTGGTGACCGACCCAGCGGCGGTGAAGGTGCGGGCAGAGGATGGTCGTAGCATTGCCGGGGTGGATATTTCCCCCTTCATTGGCCGCTTACCCCAGGGACAATCGACCCAGCAGTTCTCCACCGCCAACGCCAGCGGCAGTACCTCCCAGGCGGCCAATATCATTGAGGCGATGGAGGCAGGGGCGACGGTGCTGCTGGTGGATGAAGATACTTCCGCGACCAATTTCATGATTCGCGATCGCCGCATGCAGGCTCTGATTGCCAAGGACCGGGAACCAATCACCCCTTTCATCGACAAGGTTCGGTCCATCTATACCGACTACGGGATTTCTACGGTGCTGGTCATGGGTGGCAGCGGCGACTACTTCGATGTCGCCGATAGGGTGATTGCCCTGGAAGAGTTCTGCCCCCAGGAGGTTACCGAACGGGCCAAGGCCATTGCCCTCGCCTATCCCACCCAGCGCGAGCGGGAAGGGAGTCTGCGGTTTGGCCCCCTCACCCCTCGCTGGGTGCAACCCGACAGCATAGACCCCAGCCAAGGCCACCGCCGCGTCAACCTCAAGGCCCGTGCTGTCGATCAACTCCAGATAGGCACCGAAACCATTGACCTCTCGGCCGTGGAACAACTGGTGGAACCTGGCCAGGTGCGGGCGATCGCCGCCGCTATTGTCTACGCCCAAACCTACCGCATGACCCCTACCACTCCTCTAGCCGAGGTGATTGCCGGGGTGATTGCCGACCTGGATCAGCAGGGCCTAGATGCGTTGACCGAAGGGCCCATGGGAGATTTGGTCAGCTTTCGCGGTCTGGAACTGGCGGCGGCCCTTAACCGCTTGCGAACCCTGCGGGTCCAGCCAGAAAAAGCCCGGTCCTAGGACCGGGCTTAACCATGTGAGTCAGGTGCGAACCAAATTACCTTGGTCGTAAATGGCTCAGCTTAATCTTGCCCCTGAATGTCCCCCTCTGGGTTAATGGGGGTTTAAGCCCTTGGCCACCGGTTGGAACCTAGCGGTTTTCGGTTTCCAGACCCACCTCTTGGGCAATTCGCTCTAGCATGGCGGCCCGGCGGTTCTGCCGTTGCTGGCGGCGGCGCGCCAATAACCGGCGAGCTTCTTCGTGAGCAGCGTTCATAGTACCTCCTGGATTTTCTGTATCTAAAGCTACGGAATCACCTATTCAGTATAAATCTTAATTTCCTCTGTCCCGGTTAAAGCTTGCTCAACCTTGGGTAAAGGGTCGTGGCCCGGGCCCTAGACCTGGGCCACCGGCAACGCCTTGACCTCGTCGTAGGATCTGCACAGGCGGGGGCGCAGCAGAATTTTCAGGAGCAGCCCCAGGGAACGCAACTCACCCGGACTATCCCACCGCTTCCACTGACCCGGGCGACAAAACAGAGTTTCGACCAGGGCGCGGTACTGGGGTAGGGGCATGGGGTCAAACTGTACCCGCACCGTAGGAAATTCCCCCTGGGGGTCTAGGGTTTGCACCTGGCCGGTCAACTGCAGCCCGTCCTCGGCAATTTCCAGTCTCACCGCCGTGCCAGGGGCCAGGGGCGGATCGAGGCTCTGAGTGAGAGCCACGGCGATGCCCCCCTCCGACATTTGGGTCGTCACCCCCCACCAGGTGCGTTCTAAGGCGGTGCCAGGAACCTGGGGCATCAGCTTGATCACCCGGCGCAGGTCAAACCAAACCTGGGGATCGGGCCGAGGCACATCCAGCAAAATCAGCAGGGCAATGGCGATCATGATCAGGTTGTAGGCACTCCAGATCCAGCCCAGGGCCAGGCCCTTGGACTGCAGGGTATAGTAACTGCGGCCCCAGCCGGCGGCCAGACACAGGCCCAGGTTGCGCCAAAGACTGATGGCAGTTAGCCCAAACAACAGCACCAGGGGCCATCCCAACCCCCAGTTAAACTGAAACCGCTGACTCGCGGTGCCCTTGGGGGTGACCCTAAACCCTTTCGAGAAGGGGCTGACCATGGCCTGGAGTACGGTGGCCGCCAGGGGAAACACCAGCACTAAGGAATAAATGTCCGATAGCAGGGCGGAACGGGAGCGATCGTTCAGCCAGCCAAACACCGTCAGTTGCACCAGATAGTAGGGCAGAAAAAAGTACAGTACCTCCCGGGTGGTAGCCTGAATGGGAACGACCCCCAAAAAGGAATAGGCCAGCGGCATCAGCAAAAAGATAATGCGAGGAATGCTGTTGAACCAATGCATGAGCCCCTCGAGATGGCCTAGCCGCTGCAGGGGGGTGAGGCCGGGAATGGTGAGGGGGTTAGCCTGAATAAAAAAGGCTTGCAGGGTACCGCGGGCCCAACGCAGGCGTTGAAGGGCGTGGGCGGCAATATCCTCGGCGGCTAAACCAGCGCTAAGTTTTTCATCCAGGTAAATCACCTCGTTACCCTGGGCGGCCAACCGCACCGCCGTAAAGTAGTCTTCGCTGAGGGATTCGGTGACAAACCCGCCGGTGGCTTCTAGGGCACTGCGACGCACCACAAAGGACGTGCCAGAACAGACGACGCTGCCCGCCCCATCCCGCATGGGTTGAATTTGGCGGTAAAACACCTCTTCCTCTGGGGTCAAAACTCCCTCTAAACCCAGGTTCCGGGCGATGGGATCGGGGTTGTAAAAGCTCTGGGGGGTTTGCACCAGCCCCACCGTGGGCTTTTGGAAAAAGCCCACGGTACGAGTCAGAAAGTTGCGGGTGGGTACAAAATCAGCATCGAAGCAGGCAATCAGCTCCCCGCTACTATGCCGGATGGCATGGTTGAGGTTGCCGGCCTTGGCATGGTGGTTGTGGGGCCGGGTCAGGTACTGGCATCCCAGTTCCGCCGCCAGGGCCTTGATTTCAGGGCGACGGGTATCGTCGAGCAGGTAGACCGTCTTGCGTGGATAATCCAGGGCCTGGCAGCCAATCACTGTGCGGCGCAAGATAAAGTCAGGCTCGTTGTAGGTGGGAATAAATACATCCACCCAGGGCTGGTATTGCTGACTGAGGACCGCCTGCTCCAGGTGATCGGCCTGGGGTTTGCGATCGCGCACCCTTAACAACAGCACCAGTTGAATAATACTGGCGGTGAGGCCAAACATTTCCATGCCCAATAGCCCCAGGCTAAAGGTGCCGTTTAGGGGGGTAGTCAGATTGAGGGTAGACAGACAGCGCCACAGCACATAGCGCATCACCAGGATGAGCAAAATGCCAACCACCACAGACCGCGACCAGGGGCGAGGCCGGGGAGACAGGCGGGTAATGCCGTAGGCCACTAGCAGCAGCAACACCGTTGGGGCAAGCAGGAACTGAACCGTGACCATGGGCACCCCTAACCACATGGGAGGCTGATTTTGCAGCATCTGTAGCTGGTTAAAGACCAGGGTAATGCGCTCTTCCCCGGCAAACCAGGCCGCCACGATCGCCCCGGCCCCCACTATCCCCAGCAGCATCAACACCGTCGCCAGATGCAGGCGCGGCCCCGGTTGGGGCGGCAGGGGGGTGGGCTGAGAGGAAACTTTAGGAAGCAAGGTCATGGCCACCTCGCAGAAGCATTAGGACAACTGGCAGCATCGTCGGTTTCCCCTTGACTATAGCGGTTGTAGCGCTGTCAGCAGGTTGGTGGGGAAAACCGAGTACCGTAGAAGTCAACAGCACCGAGCGTTTCTAGTCTTCCTCCGGCTGCCCCTGTGGCCTGTCGCCCTGGTTTCTTAGGCCCTGGCGCACCTCCTCATGGCTGAACCAATAGCTGCCGTTGACCGACCGTAGAATCCGTTGGGTCACCAGCCGCTGCAACAGCGGTTGGCTGAGGGGTGGCCACCGGGAACCCAGGGCCAGTAGCCCCCTGACCAGGGCATACTGCAACGTAAAGGAGAGCCATAGCCAGGCGCAGAATAAACTGGCCAGTAAAAGGCGCAGGCGTTCCGGCGGCAGTAGGGTGAGCGGTGGCTGGCCCCGCAGCAGGGGCGGTAGAACCAACACCAGGGCCCAAATGCCCGCCAGTACCCCCACTAAACCTAGGGTATTACCCAGGGCCAGTTGCCGATCCTGGGTGGGCCCCTGGCGCCCCTGAATGGCACCGGGTAAGCCACCCCAGCCCAGCGCCAGCAAGCCCAACCCCCAACCCAGGGTCGCTCCGGTCAAGCCTGCCCAACCCAGGGCTGCCAGGCCCCGATTAAACGGGCTGAATAGCGCCGCCCCCAGCCCCCCCAAGCCAAGGGCCAACACCAGGGCGGGGATCCCAGTGACCAGCAGCAGGGGGGCCAACCCTCGACCAGGGGCGGTGGCCAGGCTGAGCGCCAGGTAGGGAAAGGTCTCTAAATCTACCTGGGAGAAAACCAGACCGATGGCCAACCCCAACCCCAGGTTGCCGCCCATGCCAGCCATGAGGGCGGCCAGACCCAGGCCCACTAGCAGACGATAGGCCAGCCGTTGGGAGTCTGGCAGCCAGAGCCGTTGCAGGTGGTCTAGGCGAAACTGGCGCGATCGCCCCGCCAGCTGATCGGCTAACCAATTCAGGGCCCTGCGATCCGGGGCTGAGGCAGCGGCCAGGTGAGGCTGCAAAAACCGTTGCATCAGAGCCGCTCGCCCGGTGATCCCGGCGCCGCTCGGTCCCTCTGATCCGGCCATGAGCACCAGCAGGCTGAGGTAGAGGGGAAACCGGGCCAGGGGCTGGAGGGCTTTGCTGGCCTTGATGGTTTGCCAAAGTTGGGAATTGTGGTGGGCGACGACAAAATCCTTCACCTGCTGGGCCGCCAGGGGTGCAATCTCCACACCGCGACCGATGGCGCTCAAGTTGATGCCGGTGGCTTCTAGGAGGCGGCGACGACAGCAGAGCATCACCCTCTGGTTGGGGCGGCTGCGGAGCACTAGGTCCAGTTCCCGGGCCAAGGCCCGCTGGCGTTCCGGGGATAAATGGTCAAATCCGTCTAGCAGCAGGGTGAGCCGGGCCTCCTCGAGCCAGCCCTTCGCCGTGGCCCGGCAAATCCGGTACTCGACCCACAGGTAGCTCAGCAGCCAGGCTTCCAGCCCTTCGCCGGCCCAGCCCGAGAGGTCGATCAGGACTGGTAGTGCCCCCCCTGGGCCCCGGGCCCGTTGCAGCAGCACCTCCCCCACCGCCACCAGGGTATGGGTTTTCCCCATGCCCGGTTCGCCCAAGATCAGCAGGCGTCCATCCACCCCCTCGCTCTGAAACCAATCTGCGATCGCCCCGTAGCTGCCCAGGGTTGGGCTCGGTTGGGGGCTGTGGCCCATGCCCCAGATCCGGTAGGTGAGAGAAATTTCAGGCCGTCGGGTGCCCGGGGCCGTTGGCGCCAGCAGGGATAAACCGGCCCGGTAAGCCTGCAACTGCTGGCCCACGACGGCCGCCAGCGACCGTTGCTCGGCCTGGGCGGTGCCGCCCAGGGGGGTGAATTGAAGCAGAGCAGAGAGATCCATGGGGCAGGCTGGTCAGGACTAGGCTGCCATTTTAGCGATTGGGTGGGGTTCTGGCCTGGTTGGCGGTCCCAGGGTCGAAAAAATGACATCTTTTTGCCACGGGCTTGCCATAGACCCTGGCTAGATTAAGACTAGACCACCCTAGTCGGTACAGGGCTGGGGTCGGCAGGGCCAGTTCTCCCTAGGAGTTGGCCCCCAAGCCCATGGGCAAACCTGGCCACCGACCGACCTTTCTCTTCATCATCCAGAACGTTAACTATGAAAAGCTCCGCGTACAATTCAGATATGTCCTCCAACTTTTCTCCCCCCGCTAAACCCCGCTTCCCTAAGTCAGCGGGAACCTACCTGGCGTTGATCCTACTGGGCGCCGGGGCCGCCACCGGCATCAATTATGCCCTGCAGGCTCAGGCTCCCCGTTCGGCCCTGGAAAACAACCCCACCTCCCTGGTGCAACCTGCGCCCAGGGATAGCATCAGCCCGCTGTTAGGGGCCAGCGGCGGCACCAATTTCATTGAAACCATTGTCAACCAGGTGGGTCCGGCGGTGGTGCGCATTGACGCCACCCGCACCGTCGATAACCCGATGTCGGGCATGTTCAACGATCCGTTTTTCCGTCAGTTCTTTGGCGACCAAATGCCCGATATGCCGTCAAACCCCACGGAACGGGGCATGGGGTCAGGGTTTATTATCAGTGCCGATGGCCGCATCATCACCAACGCCCATGTGGTCGATGGTGCCGATCGGGTCAAGGTGACCCTCAAGGATGGTCGCACCTTTGACGGCCAGGTGCTGGGTGCCGATACGGTCACCGATGTGGCGGTGATTCAGGTAGAGGGGGCGGATTTACCCACGGTGGAACTGGGCAATTCTGACCAACTGCGACCCGGCCAATGGGCGATCGCCATTGGTAATCCCCTCGGCCTAGACAACACGGTCACAGCCGGTATTATCAGCGCCACCGGGCGCTCCAGCGGCGAAGTGGGGGTTCCCGATAAGCGGGTCAATTTCATTCAGACCGATGCCGCCATTAACCCCGGTAATTCCGGTGGTCCCCTGCTCAATGACCAGGGCCAGGTGATTGGCATGAACACCGCCATTATTCAGGGGGCCCAAAGCATTGGCTTTGCCATCCCCATTAACCGGGTGCAGCAGATTGCCGAACAACTGGCCACCCAGGGCAAAGTAGACCACCCCTACCTGGGGATTCAAATGGTCACCCTGACCCCAGAGGTGAAGCAGGACCTAAACAGCAATCCCAATAGTGGCCTGACCGTTGATCAGGAGCAGGGGGTGCTGATTGCCCGGGTCATGCCCGATTCCCCGGCGGATAAGGCGGGTCTGCGCGCCGGCGACGTGATTCAGCAGATCGACAATCAACCGGTGACCCAGGCCGACGAGGTGCAGAGTATTGTCGAAGCCAGTTCCCTCAATGGTCGGTTGAATGTTCAGGTTATCCGGAATGGCCAGACTGAAACGATTACGGTGAGGCCAGGGGCGTTTCCGGCCCAGCCCCGAGATCGCTAGAGCACCGGTGCAGCAGGGCTAGAAACCCAGTTTCCCGGCACCCCGGCCCATCCGGCCCTGGGGTTGGGTTCCCCTGGGTTTCCCCCAACCTAGGGCGGTTAAAGTCCCCTCTTGGGAGGGAATTTTGCCGCCAGCTACGGTGAGTTATCCCGAGTTATCCCGAACGGAAGTTACGTCGTAATTCACGTTTCCTTGGCCAACCCATCAGGGCAGGGGGGCCATCATGGTGGCTCCGCTGGCCCTTGCAGAGTTTCTCAATTTATTCTGTCTGACGTTTACAGGTTCTCGTAAACTACAGCGGCCAACAAATTGTTGCAGCGGCGGTGTAGAGATGGTCGTTGAAGATGCAGAAGTTACTAGCCCGAATTTTTCACCACGATTTTGGCAAAGGGGCTATAAGCCATGCCAT
>DVEE01000489.1 GCA_015295885.1 Leptolyngbyaceae cyanobacterium M65_K2018_010 | reverse complement strand
GCCTGGACCCCCCGCAAGCAGCAGATGTTCCCGCCCCGCCATATTGAGCTGGCCCAAAAGCGCCTAAGGGAAACTGGCTGGATTCCCCAACCTGTGTAGGTTTCTGTGGGGTTGGCCGATCTTTAGGCTGACCATGAATCCGCATACTGAAATAAAGTGTGCCTATAATCGCCAATCGCGCGACAATATTAGTAAGACATCTGAACTATTATCGGCTGAGCCCTAACGATTAAGTAAAAGTTACCATCAGCGATGAAGATTAGCCTGCAACCCACTATTCTCCGCTGGGCGCGTACCCGCGCCGGGTTGAGTGTGGAAGTGCTTGCTCAAAAAATGCATGTAAAACCCCAACGAGTCATCGACTGGGAAGAGAATGGGGAGCTCAGCTTTAAGCAAGCTGAGAAGCTAGCTAATATCACCCATACCCCCTTCGGCTACCTTTACCTACCGGAGCCACCCCAAGAAGCCTTACCCATCAATGACTTCCGCACCGTTGGCAGTGAAGCGGTCCGCCACCCTAGCCCTGATCTGCTCGCTACCCTAGACCAGGCCCAACAGATTCAAAGTTGGTTCCGAGATGAACTGATCGCTCGGGGCCAGGAGCCACTATCTTTTGTGGGTAGCCTGTCCCAAGACGTGCCGATCATCGAGGCTGCCAACCGAATTCGTCAGGTTGTTGGCTTTGACGAGAACCAACAGGCCCGCACCTGGGAAGATGCTCTGCGCCAGCAAATTGAGCAGATTGAAAATACCGGCGTGCTAGTCCTGCGAAATGGCATCGTTGGCAACAACACCCACCGCCCGTTATCTGTAGACGAGTTTCGAGGATTTGCGCTATCTGACCCCTACGCGCCCCTGATTTTCATCAATGACCGAGATGCCAAAGCAGCCCAGATGTTTACCCTGGCCCACGAGCTGGTTCATATCTGGGTGGGAGTCTCCGGGGTATCTAACCTCGAAAAGACCTATGCAAACCACTATGACATCGAACGATTTTGCAACCAGGTGGCCGCCGAATTGCTGGTGCCAGCCGCTGAACTGCAAAAGCAGTGGAGCAATGCTCAGTCTCAAAATGATTGTTTACAGAGCCTAAGCCGACGCTTCAAGGTTAGCTCTCTGGTCATTTTGCGGCGGCTGAATGACAGTGGGTTAATTTCTCTCAGCACCTTTCAGCAGCGTTATCAGGCTGAGCAAGCCCGGTTTCAAGCTACGGCTTCTGAGCAGGATGGCGGCGGAGATTTTTACCGTACCCAGCGCTCTCGCCTCAGTAGGCAGTTCCTTCGAGCCTTGATTGAAAGTACCTTAGAGGGCCGCACTCCCTATCGCGATGCCCTGAGGCTCATCGGGCTTTCTAAGGTTGAAACCTTTCACGAATTGGCCAGAGATTTAGCTTTCTCCCTTTGATGGCCCAATGCCCTATTTGCTTGACTCCAACATCTTCATCCAAGCCAAGAATGAGTACTACGGGTTTGATATTTGTCCTGGGTTTTGGGCATGGCTTGAGCAACAAAACCAAGCTGGACAAGTTTTTAGCATTGATCGAGTTCAAGCCGAGCTAATCCGCTATTCAGATGAGCTTTCCCAATGGGCACGAGATTTGGGCAACGGCTTTTTCCTACCGCTTGATCCTCCTGCTATCCAGGCCATGACAGAAGTAAGCCGTTGGGTACAAGCAGCCCCATACCGAGAAGACGCTAAGCGCGTGTTTTTATCTGGGGCTGATCCATTTCTGATTGCCTATGCCAAGGCCCATGGTCATACCGTGGTCTCTCATGAGGTGTATGTAGAAGGAGAGCGCAAGCGAGTGAAGATACCAGCGGTTTGTCATGCTCTCGACGTACCCTATGTTCGTACCTTTTCGATGCTGCGTCAGGCAGGAGCTAAGTTCGTTTTATCGCCAGGGTGATGTAGCTTCACAGAAACTAAATAACCCAGAGCCTGATTTTGGGTACGTTGCTATGGTTAGGGCATAGCCATTGATGCCTGCCGCAGCGCCCTGGAGCAGCTATGAGCACAGACACCAGCGAAAAAGGGCTTGAGAGCCTCATCGTCAATACCATGACTTGTCAGATCCCGACTGACCCATCAGGGGGAATAGTCAGCGATGCCCCCGGCTCCTACGGCCAATGCTGGATTCAGGGCCACTCCACCGACTACGACCGAGACTATGCCATCGACCTGGCCCAGCTCACTGCCTTTCTGCAGGCCACCCAACCTGAACTGCTGGAAACCTTCGACCTGGCCAATGCCAGCCCCACCCGACACAAGTTCCTTTCCCGCGTGCAGGGGGAGATCACCCGACGCGGCACCATCGACGTGCTGCGCAAGGGGGTAGACCACGGGCCACACCACATCGACCTGTTCTATGGCACCCCGTCTGTAGGGAACCTCAAAGCCGCAGAGCGGTACGCCCAGAATCGGTTTAGCGTCACCCGGCAACTCCACTACAGCCGGGATGCAACCAAGCTCTCCCTTGATCTGTGTCTGTTCATCAATGGGCTGCCCGTTGCCACCTTTGAGCTCAAGAACAGCCTCACCAAGCAAACCGTTGAAGATGCGGTGGAGCAGTATCGGCGCGATCGCGACCCGCGCGAACTGCTGTTTCAGTTTGGCCGCTGTGTGGCCCACTTCGCCGTTGACGACCAAG
>DVEE01000323.1 GCA_015295885.1 Leptolyngbyaceae cyanobacterium M65_K2018_010 | reverse complement strand
GATGTGGTGAAAGATTTAGAGGCCCAGGGGTTACTGGTGGAAGACCAAGGGGCCCAGGTGGTCTTTGCCGAGGGCTTTACCAATAAGGAAGGCGCCCCCTTGCCCCTGATTATTCAAAAATCCGACGGCGGCTACAATTACGCCACCACCGACCTGGCGGCCATCCGCTACCGCATCCAGCAAGATAGGGCGGAGCGAGTACTGTACGTCGTAGATGCCGGACAGAGCAACCACTTTGCCCAGGTATTTCAGGTGGCCGCCAAGGCCGGCTGGGTGCCTGCTGGGGTAGAACTGACCCATGTGCCCTTCGGAGTCGTACAGGGGGAGGATGGCAAGAAGTTCAAAACCCGCTCCGGGGAAACCGTGCGCCTGAAGGATCTGCTCGATGAGGCGGTGAACCGAGCACGGGCGGATTTAGTCGCCCGCCTAGAAGCAGAAGGGCGGGAGGAAACCCCAGAATTTGTTCAATCAGTGGCCGAAACCGTGGGCATCGGCGCGGTGAAATACGCTGACCTGAGCCAGAACCGTACCAGCAACTACATCTTCAGCTTTGACAAAATGCTGGCCCTGCAGGGCAATACCGCTCCCTACCTGCTCTACGCTTACGTGCGGGTGCAGGGCATCAGCCGCAAGGGCGGTATCGATCTGGACCACCTGCCCGCGGAGGCCACTCTTCACTTGGACGATGACACCGAATTTGCCCTGGCTCGTCACCTGCTGCAACTGGATGAGATACTCGAGGAAGTGGCCCAGGATCTTTACCCCAACCGTCTCTGCCAGTACCTGTTTGAACTCAGCCAAAAGTTCAACCAGTTCTACGATCGCTGCTCCGTGCTCCAAGCGGCGGAACCCCAGCGCACCTCTCGATTAATTCTCTGCGATCTAACGGCTAAAGTGCTCAAGCTGGGCCTTTCGCTGCTGGGCATCTCGGTGTTAGAGCGCATGTAACGGCCCTACTCTGTTTGCGGCGGGCTTTTTCGACCCATGGCTGGCTCAACGTGGTCCAGTTATTTCTCTCGTTAACCCAGGAGGTTAAACCCCATGGCTCCTACCACTGCTACCCCCACCCGGGCCCCCGTGCGTAAGGTTACCTTTGGCGCCGTGAGCGGTGCCCTGGTGACTCTGATTGTGGGTATTCTCAATACCTACGTTCCTTTTTTTGAGGCTAAGCCCATTTCTGGAGAAATTTCCGGGGCCTTAACGACGGTGGTTTCCTTCCTGGTTTCCTACATGGTGCCGCCCGACCCCACCGAAACCGTTCTGCAGAACGAAGAGGGCAAGACCCGATCAGGGAAAATCTAGCCTTGGCCCCAGCGTGGGGCCTGGCCTAACCGCAGGGTTTTAGTCCATCCGTTTGAGCAAGGGCTGGATGGCTAGGCCAGGTATCTATTGCCGCTGCGTTGGAACCCTACCCGGGCGCCGACCAGATGATCCCTGAATGTCAGAGCAGATCACGCTCACCGTTGAGGATGGGCCAGTCTAGGCCCAGGAAACGAGGCAGCCTGCGACCGCCACCTTGTTTAGCCTGCGGCGGTGAGGAGCAGTTTCAGTTCTGGAAACGGTGTGGGCCAAGGACTCGTCACTCAGCACAATAGGATTTACTCGCCCGCATCAGGAATATCTATTGCCGGCGTTGAAGTCCCTGATGGTCCTAGGTTTCGTTGTGCCAGGGCAATCGCCCCAGGTCAGAAAAGCTAGGCCACTCCTATCCCCGGTTTTGGTCGGGGTGCTCGTATCCAGTCACGGCAGCCTCCACCAGAGCCTTTTTGGCCCCCAAACCGATGAAGCGTTGTTTGCAATTCCCGGCCCTGGCCGGTATGGTTTTGTTCTGTGCCGTGTTGCCCGCCTGCACCGGGGCAACACCACCGCCACCGATAACTGAAGATCCGGCTGCGAGAGAAGTCTCCGTTGCAAGCTGGGCCGACCTCTTAGGGGCCGTCTCGGCCCCCGACCATTGGCAAGTAGAACCCTGCGAGAATCCTGCTTTGCTTTGCGTTCGAGCCAATGGAGAGATCCTGGGTACCGTTGAGCGCTTGAGCTACCCCCTCAGCGAGGCGAACTGGCCGGGGGAGCCGCCGAAAACACCGGAGGCCCAGCGGCAATTTCTCGCCGCCTGGGTAGCAGATCACTACACTGCCATCCGCCGAGATCGCGCCGGGGCCGACCCTAACCTCCAGTTCTCGGCGGCAGCGCCCACCCCCGCCAGGGTCGGTAGTTTACCTGGCCTGCGCTACGGCTACACCATCACCCACCCCAACGGCGTGGTGTTTGACCGCACTGTGGGCTACGTGGCCACCGATGGCGAGCAGGTCTATGTTTTCGTGACCGGGGTGATCAGCGGCGACCCCACGGGTTCCTTCTCAAATGCCGAGGATTTAGCCACCTTTGCACCCCACCTGGCCAGCCTGATGGAGGACCTGCGGCTAGGCCAGCGCAGTTTGGTCAAAGGCCTTCGGTTAGTCCGGCAGCGGGCCGGAATCCAGGAGTCTCGATGAAAGTGTTGAAGAAAACAGCGTTGAAAGTAACGACGGTCGGCCTGGCCTTGGGTGCGGCTCTGGTTCACCCCTGGGCTATCACCCTAGCCCAGGCCCAGGTAGACCCAACGGTGCCCCAGATCAACTGGGGCCAGGCGCAGCCGGTGGATGTCAG
>DVEE01000491.1 GCA_015295885.1 Leptolyngbyaceae cyanobacterium M65_K2018_010 | reverse complement strand
TGGTGATACTGTCCGGATCAATCAGGGTGACGCCCGCCGCCATCCATTGCTCTTTGATCCGGTCTTGCAGAATCGCGTAGGCCTCAGCCAGTTGCTTGCGACTATTGATACCAAAGATTTCCCGACTATCCTCCACATCCACAGCCATGGCTGGAGATAGATCCTTCACCACATCGGTGAGGTAATATTCCTGCTGGTCATTTTCGGCCCTAAGCTGGGGCAGCACGGTCATCAATTGGGGCCAGTTAAAGCAATATACCCCGGCATTAATGCGGGGATTCTGCCGTTGAGCGGGGCTGCAATCCTGGTGCTCGACAATTTCGGTGACAAGGTTTTGCTCGGTACAAAAGACGCGCCCATAGCCGGAGGGATCGGAAAATTGAGCGGTCAACAGGGTAACGGCATTGCCATGGGCCTGGTGGGTGGCGACTAAATGATGCAGGGTTTCGGGCCGTAACAAGGGCACATCCCCGTTGAGCACAAGCAAGTCTCCCGAATAACCCTCCAGATGGGGCATGAGTTGTTGCACCGCATGGCCGGTACCTAGCTGCTCGGTTTGTTCCACAAAGGTGAGGTGAGGGATATGGGCCAGGGCGGCCCGTACTTGCTCCTGGCCAAACCCCACAATTAGGAAGGTTTGGGTGGGCTGAATCACCCCGAGCCCATCTAGAACCCGTTCCACCATGGACTTGCCGCCGACGGAATGGAGCACCTTAGGCAGGTTTGACTTCATACGGGTGCCGCGTCCGGCAGCAAGAATGGCGACCGCAACCATGGCTGGGGGTTCCTTAAAACAGGGGCTGCAGGGAGTATATCGCGGTTTAAGATCAAAGATGTACTGCCCTAGGGTGGCAATTCTAGAGGCTTTAAGGTCTTTGCAAACCATGGATAGGCGGCCTTGGAGTTTAGTTCACGCCCAGGTGCATCGCCAGGTCAAGGCGCGCCAACTCTTCCCCCCGGCCGCATCCATCCTAGTGGCGGTTTCCGGCGGGCAGGATTCGATCGCCCTGCTGAAGCTACTGCAGGACCTGCAACCCAAGTGGCACTGGTCTTTGCAGGTGGCCCACTGTGACCATCGCTGGCGGCCCGATTCCCAGGCCAATGCCGCCTTTGTGCAAGATCTCTGCCACCAGTGGCACCTGCCCTGCCGGGTGGCGATCGCGGATAGGGTTACTAAAACCGAGGCCGAGGCCCGCCAATGGCGCTATGCCACCCTCGGGGCCCTGGCCCAGGAAAACCACTGTACCTCCATTGCCACGGGGCATACCGCCAGCGATCGGGCCGAAACCCTGCTCTATAACCTGGTGCGAGGGGGTGGCAGTGACGGTCTGCAAGCGCTGGCCTGGCAGCGTCCACTCAATCCGCAGAAGGCCGAGATTGGCTTAGTCCGCCCACTGCTGGGCCTAACCCGGCAGCAAACCGCTGAGTTTTGCCAGCGGTTTCGTCTACCCATCTGGGCAGACTCCACCAACCAGGACCTGGCCTACGCCCGCAACCGCCTGCGGCTGGAGGTGATGCCCTACCTGCGCGACCACTTTAACCCCCAGGTTGACCGTACCCTGGCCCAAACCGCGGAGTTGTTGGCCGCCGAAGTCGATTACCTGGATCAGAGCGCCCAGGCCCTCTATGCCACGGTGGTGCAGGGCGGTTCGGAGACATCTCCCTGGCGAATCCATCGTTTGCCCTTGAAAACCGCCCACCCCGCCCTGCAGCGACGGGTTCTGCGGCGGGTGTTGCAGCAGGTGATGGCCACCCAGGTCAGCTTTGAGGCCGTAGAAAAGCTGGTGGCCTTGATTGAGGCCCCCAACCGCCACCAAACAGACCCCTTTGCGGGGGGCTGGGTGGCCCTTGTTGAAGTCGACTGGATTGTTCTGCCATGCTAGGTCTAGCCATACACACCTCCAGCCCCGCCCTGGGGTTAGCCATCAGCAACTTTACCGACGAGACTCGCCACCAAACCTGGGCCTGGGGTCGCGATCTCTCTGCCCATTTGCACCCTACCCTGCTGGAGTTTGTCCAACCCCATACTTGGGGCGATCTATCCTTTTTAGCCGTAGCCCGTGGCCCCGGTGGGTTTACCGGCACTCGCATCGGCGTCGTTACCGCCCGCACCCTGGCCCAGCAGTTGAATATTCCCCTCTTTGGCATCTCAAGTTTAGCCGCCGCCGCCCAGTGGACCCTGGACCATAGCCCAGAGCTATCGCCCCCCCCAGCCATAGCAGTAGAACTCAAAGCCCAGCGCGACATGCGCTTTACGGCCATTTATCAACCCAGCCCCACCGGCCTTAAGCCCCTGCAACCCGAGCAAGTTGTAACCCCCGCCGCCTGGGCCCAAACCCTAGCCCACTGGCCTGGGCCCCTGTTGCCCGTTCCCCTGGGCGACGACCTGGCCAAAACCGCCCCCCAGGTCTTGGCCCTGGCCTACCAGGCCTGGCAGCAAGGAGAACGCCCCCCCTGGACCCAGGTATTGCCCTACTACGGCCAGCACCCCGTAGACCCTTAGCCCTAGAGGCCGCAATAACCCGCCCATCTAATGAATCAGGAGTCTGCCCCTGACCAGGAATTCCGTTTTCTCCCGCTGCCTAAAGCGCCGGTACAGTATTTCCAAATCAATCGTTTCTTCGCTAAGGCTTGGGAGAGGTTGGGCGCTCTTCCACC
>DVEE01000353.1 GCA_015295885.1 Leptolyngbyaceae cyanobacterium M65_K2018_010 | reverse complement strand
TTCAAATTTTAAAGTTCCACGGTTCCTATCAGCAGGATAATCGCGATAACCGGGCTAAAGGTCAGGAAAAGGACTATCAAATGATGCTGCGAACCCGCAACCCCGGCGGGTTCATCCCTCCAGAGCTGTATCTGACCTTGGATCGCCTCTCCGATGAGTACGGCAATCACACCCTGCGGGCGACCACTCGCCAAGGGTTTCAACTCCATGGCGTACTGAAGAAAAATCTCAAGGCTACGATTAGCGCTATTGTTCACAGTCTAGGCTCGACCCTGGGTGCCTGTGGCGACCTCAATCGCAATGTCATGGCTCCGCCGGCCCCCTTTAAAAATCGCCCGGAGTACCAACTGGCGCGGGACTACGCCACCTATATTGCCGATCTGCTGCGGCCCCAAACCGAGGCCTACTACGAAATCTGGTTGGACGGGGAAAAATTTCTCTCGGCTGAGGAACACCCCGATGTGGTCGCCGCTCGTCAGCGCAACGGCAACGGCACGATTTTCCCCAACCATGAGGAACCGATCTACGGCACCTACTACATGCCCCGCAAGTTTAAGTGTGCGGTCACTGTGCCCGGCGATAATTCCATTGATGCCTACACCCAGGATGTCACCCTGGTGGTGATCACTGACAAAGCCGGTAACCTGAAGGGGTTTAACATTCTGGCGGGGGGCGGTTTGGGCCGCACCCACAACAAAGAAGAAACCTTCGCCCGGGTCGCCGATGAAATTGGCTACGTGGACAAAGATCAGGTGTTCGACCTGATGAAGGCGATTGTGGCCACCCAGCGGGACTATGGCGATCGCACTAACCGTCGCCACGCTCGCATGAAATATCTGATTCACGACTGGGGGGTAGAGCGATTTCGCCAGCAGGTAGAAACCTACCTGGGTAAACCCCTCAAACCCTTTAAGAAGCTACCCAAGTGGACCTTCTACGATTACCTGGGCTGGCACGAGCAGGGGGATGGCAACTGGTTTGTGGGTATCCCCATCGAGAATGGCCGGGTGCTAGACCGGGGCAACCTACAGCTCAAAACCGCCTTGCGAGAAATTGTGCAGCAGTTCAATGTACCGATGCGGGTGACTCCCAACCAGAGCGTACTGTTCTACGAAATTCCACCCCAGCATAAAGCGGCGATTCAGGCTATCCTGACTCGCTGCGGAGTGCAGCGGGAAACGGAAATCGACCCCCTAGTGCGCTACGCCATGGCCTGCCCAGCCCTGCCCCTCTGCGGATTGGCGATTACCGAGTCCGAGCGGGTGATGCCCACGGTGCTGGAGCGGCTGCGGGCTTTGTTGACCCGGCTCGGCCTGCAGAATGAACACTTTGTGGTGCGCATGACCGGTTGCCCCAACGGCTGTGCCCGCCCCTATATGGCCGAGTTAGGCTTGGTGGGTAGCGCCCCAGAAGCCTACCAGGTGTGGCTGGGAGGTTCTCCTCATCAAACTCGCCTGGCCCGTCCCTACCTAGAACGGCTTCAGGATAGGGACCTGGAAACCGCCCTAGAGCCGTTGTTGGTGTTTTTCCGGGATGGCCGTAAGTCCGGTGAGAGCTTTGGCGATTTTTGCGATCGCGTGGGCTTTGAGGCCCTACGCCAGTTTGCCGACACCTACGACCCCCTACGCTATGCCCCCAGCCACACTAAGGAAGGCCGCCACCGCCTGAGCGTATCCCACGACTTGTTTCTAACCATCCAGGCCACCGCCGACCAGGAAGGACGTTCTATTTCCCAGGTTCTTGCCGATGCCATGGCCGTTTACCTGAAACACAGCGCAGAATAAATCCCCATGCTGACCGTGGGCCCGGTTCAGAGCGACTTGAGTTGAGGCAGAGGAAATCGCTTGGAAGCACTCTGAGGGGTGACGTTTCCGTGTCGAGTCAGGGAAACATCCAGATCAGAACATCATCACCCCCTGCGATCGCCCCAACTTTCCGGCCGATTCTGGTAGCTGGATGGCCTCAACGCCAGGGGGGATGATTCTGCTCCTGGGCGTGTTGTCTTTTGCTTTAGCTCATTACGCCGACCGTTAATGAACCGTACCCCGGCGGTTGGGGAGTACCCAAACTAGCATGGGACTCAGAACCAGGGTCATCACAGTCACCACGGCAATGATTTCCAATCCCATCGATAAAGAAGCACTCATCATCTCCTCCTAGAAGCCATACCCCGCGACCAAGCGAGTTGGTATAGTCTTTGATTTTTCTGTATTCACATATACAGTTTAGCAATTATTGTTTAGCCCGGGCAGTGACCTGGGTTAAGCTAGGCCCCACTGACCAGTTTGGTGGGCCGATCAGGCCAGGCCAGCTCTGACTGGGAGATTGCCAGAGACGAATTCGATGATTGACTTGTTTATCAGCCAGTTGACCGTTAAAGTTGGGGTGACAGTGGAAAGGCCAGCCCATGTCTCAAACCGTTTATTCCACTAGCCAAACTGCCACCACCACCGCCCAGGCTGATGTGGAACTCAAGCAGGTGGTCAAGGTCTTTGATCAGGAGCCCGCCGTGCGGGGGCTGGATTTGCGGATTCATCAGGGGGAATTTTTCAGTATCCTAGGCCCCTCGGGGTGTGGCAAAACCACCACGCTGCGACTGATTGCCGGGTTTGAAGTGCCCACCGCTGGCCAGGTGCTGATTCAGGGCATCAATATGAATCGCACTCCGGCCCAT
>DVEE01000128.1 GCA_015295885.1 Leptolyngbyaceae cyanobacterium M65_K2018_010 | reverse complement strand
GATACTTCGCCAAAATATGATCTCTAATATGTAGTTTAGATGATTAACAGCTTAGCAGGGATCGGCGCGGTTGGTCGGCGGCCTCTTGGTCTTGGTCGCTGTGGCACAAAAACACCTGGGTCATCAGGTTGTGGGCGTTTTTGGTGCTCTCGGTGATGAATTCGCAGTGCAGGTCGGTGGGGGTGCAGGGCAGCGATTCGCCGTCGGGAAATCGGGTTTGCAGCCAGGTTTCGGCGGCCTGACGCTCTTTGCCTACCAGCAGGTAGCGGGTCTGACGGTGGTGGCGATCCCAGGCCAGGGCCTGGGCGAGTAGGGTGGTGTGCTGGTGGACGTAATCCTGGGTTTGGGCCTGGGCCTGGCCGGTGCGTTCGTCGCAGTAGTGCAGGGTGCGGCTGAGCTTTTCCAGGAAGGTTTCGGGTTGGTCTAGCTCGTCTCGGCAAAAAATCCAGTTGAGCTGACGGATGGTCGCCGAGCCGGTCGGGTCCGCGGTGGCCCAGGCGCTAAAATCCCCACCTTCCACATGCATCAGCGGAATCATGCGTTTGCCGTAGTCCCGGGCCAGGCTCAGCTCGAACTGGCAGTAGGGGGAAGCGATCGCCGAGGGGGAGATGACATAGATGAACTGGTGCGATCGCGCGATCGCCTGCCGAATCCGCTCTTGCCAGTCGGTGGCGGAGGGAATGTCGTCCAGATCCAGCCAGATTTGGCTCAGCCCCCGGGCCTTGAGCTGCTCTTTGAGGCCGATGGCAAAGGCTTTGCTATCGGCCCGACCATAGGAAATAAAGGCGTTTTGAAAATCAGGCATGGGGCGTTCTGTCTGGGGGAGGAAAGTCCCGGGGGGAGGAGATCCCTGGGTTCTCGAAGAACCCAGGGATCTGAGCGAAAAATGTCTCTCCACTAAAATAGTCGCCCTCAGGACAGATCAGGGCGAAGGTTTAAACTCTGCTTACAGAGACTTTACGCTGCCGGGGCAGCCTATTAACCCTCCCCCGATGGTGGATGAAAGCGCGGATGGAGGCATTCCTTCACCGGCTGCCCCTGGCCCAGGTGTTGATCCACAATGCGGGGCACATCCGCCGGCTTCACCCGACAGTACCAGGTATCCTCGGGCAGCACCCGCACCGTTGGCCCGGCACTGCATTGCCCCAGACACTCGCTTTCGGCCACCCCAATCTGGTCCGACTGGTACTGCTGAAAGGCAGCCAGCACCGCATCGGCCCGGTGGCGCAGGCAGGTGCGATTTTGGCAAACCTGCACCAACCAGCGTTGGGGCGTTGAGAGGGTTGGGGGGGTGGGCAGCGGGAGGTTTTCCATAGGGGCAGAGGGCTAGGCGATCGCGGCTGATCCCAGGCGTTTCAAAATTTGCAGCACCGCATAGAGTTCGTTATGGGGGGTCACCAGCGAAAACAGCCGGGAAGTGCCGTACTCGGCGGCGGGTTGACGCATCGCCTTGAGAAATAAAAATTCATTGCCATTCGTAATCTTGGCAAAGCTGGGTTGGGTCTGGGTTGGGTTGGCTAACAGGTAAGCCAGGGCCTGGGGAATGGCCCCAGTCACCGCAAAGTCGCTCCGTTTCGACTTCGACTCAATCACCAGTAACCAGAGCCGCTGCCTGAGCACCAGTACATCAATGCGACCCCGAATGACGGTGCCCTCGTCCTCTAGGGCCAACGCGATGCTGGTTTCTGTCTCTAGACGAAAGGGCTGGTGATAGAAGCCAGCTAAGTCCAAGAGGGGAGCCAGGACCACCAGCTTGACACTGTTTTCCAGCATCGGTGGGTCTTCCACCAACTCTAAAAAGTTAGCTTTGACCCGATCTAGCAATTGCTGCTCGGCTTCGCTGAGGGCCGCATGGGGTTCAGACCATTCCAAGAAAAAGGCTGGATCCTGGGCAAGTTGTAACCCCAGGGTCTGCTTCAGATTCCGGAGAGTCACCTGGGCGGCTGGAATACTTTGAACCAAACGACTTCAGGCTCCTACTAACGACTCAGCCAACGCCTTGAGCAACCCCTCAAACATGGGCAGCCCATCCACCCCGCCCAGCAGAGGGTCAGCGGCCCGTTCGGGGTGGGGCATCAGGCCCAGCACGTTGCCCGGACGGTTACAGATTCCTGCAATGTTGTGCAAAGACCCGTTAGGGTTATGGGCGGCATCGACTTGACCGCTGGGACTACAGTAGCGCAGCACAATTTGCCGATGGGCTTCCAGGTCGGCGAGGGTGGCGGCATCGGCGTAGTAACAGCCCTCGCCGTGGGCAATCGGTAGAGTAATTACCTGGCCCGTGGTGTAGCCCTGGGTCCAGGGTAGGTCAGTGCGATCCACTCGCAGGGGTACGCGATCGCAGATAAACCGCATCTCCCGATTCCGCACCAGGGCCCCCGGCAGCAGCCCCACCTCGGTCAAAATCTGAAAACCATTGCAAATGCCCAGCACTAGCTTGCCCTGCCGGGCGTGGTCTACCGTGGCTTGCATCGCCGGAGAAAAGCGGGCGATCGCCCCACAGCGCAGGTAATCGCCGTAGCTAAAGCCCCCCGGCACCACCACCACATCCACATCGCTGAGGTCGCGCTCCTCGTGCCAGACCATGCGGGTGGGCTGTCCTAAAATATCGCGGGTCACGTAGGCCACATCGCGATCGCAGTTGGCCCCAGGGAAGACAATAACGCCAAATTTCGTCATGGATAG
>DVEE01000167.1 GCA_015295885.1 Leptolyngbyaceae cyanobacterium M65_K2018_010 | reverse complement strand
TCCTTCATTGTCCTGATTTGAATCATTTGCAAGCGGTCTGAACAAGTCTTGTTCAGAACTGTCGCGGTTGGTTGGGTGATTGGGGATTTTCCTGCCAAAAAGGCCGAAAAGACTGATATTTCTGATCTGCTCTTTGGTGGTTAGGAATTTGGCAGAATTTAGCAATAGGGTTTTTCTAATGGTTTCTGGGTCGATAGGTTAGACCGTGGCAGAGTCATTAGAAATGGGAGGTGAGGAGTTGAGACGATGCGAATGTGATTATCACCTTCAAATGGATTAGGGTGTGGGGCTGAGCCATGACTCAGCTGGGATCGGGTTGATGACCATAAACTGACTGCAAACGGACGAGGATTTCTATGAGTGGAAATGAACTGCGGGCCCAGGCGATTACCAGCATTGCCAATCGGCCTAAGGTGCCGGTGGGGCCTCCGGGGCGGCTGGAAGACCTGTGGGCCAAGGATGTTTTTAGCCTGAGTAAAATGCAGGAATGCCTGCCCAAGTCGGTGTTTCGATCGCTGCAAAAAACGATTCAAACCGGCGCCCCCCTGGACGTTTCCGTGGCCGATGTGGTGGCCGTGGCGATGAAGGACTGGGCCATTTCTAAGGGGGCTCTCTACTACTCCCACATGTTCTACCCCCTCACCAACGCCACCGCGGAAAAGCACGATGGCTTTATTTCTGTCCAGAGCGATGGTTCGGTAATTTCCGAATTTTCCGGCAAGGTGCTGGTGCAGGGCGAGCCCGATGGCTCCTCCTTCCCCAATGGGGGCATTCGCTCTACCTTTGAGGCCCGTGGTTACACGGCTTGGGATGTGACCAGTCCGGCCTTTGTGATGGAGACGGAAAACGGCGTCACCCTCTGCATCCCTACGGTGTTTGTCTCCTGGACGGGAGAAGCCCTGGACAAGAAAACGCCCCTGCTACGGTCGAATGCCGCCATGAGTAAGGCCGCCACCCGGGTGCTCAAGCTGTTGGGTCATACCGAGGTAGCCCCGGTGAACTCTAGCTGCGGGGCCGAGCAGGAATATTTCCTGGTCGATGCCAACTTTGCTAGTGTGCGTCCCGACCTGTTGCTCGCTGGTCGTACCCTGTTTGGTCGCCCGCCGGCCAAAGGTCAGCAGTTCGATGACCACTACTTTGGGGCGATTCCTGAGCGGGTGCAGGTGTTCATGCAGGATGTGGAAGAAAAGCTCTACCGCCTGGGCATTCCGGCCAAGACCCGCCACAACGAAGTCGCCCCGGGGCGGTTTGAAATTGCACCTTTTTTTGAAGCCGCCAACGTCGCCAGTGATCATCAGCAGTTAATGATGACGGTACTGCGCAACACCGCCAAAAAGCATGGCTTTGTCTGTCTGCTCCACGAGAAGCCCTTTGCCGGGGTTAACGGTTCCGGTAAGCATGTCAACTGGTCCGTGGGCAACTCCACCCAGGGCAACCTGCTGGATCCCGGTGATACTCCCCACGCCAATGCCCAGTTTCTGGTGTTCTGCGGCGCCGTGATCCGGGGTGTGCACAAGTATGGTCCCTTGCTGCGGGCCGTAATTGCCAGTGCCAGTAACGACCACCGCCTGGGGGCCAATGAAGCACCGCCGGCGATCATTTCCATTTACCTGGGCACCCAACTACAGGATGTTTTTGACCAGATTGCCCAGGGGGAAGTCAAAGGTTCCCAGGGCAAAGGGGTGATGAATTTGGGGGTGGATACCCTGCCGGTATTCCCGAAGGATCCGGGCGATCGCAACCGCACCTCTCCCTTTGCCTTTACCGGCAACCGCTTTGAGTTTCGCGCGGTGGGTTCAGGCCAGTCCGTGGCCGGGCCACTGGTGGCGATGAATACCATCCTGGCCGATTCCCTCAACTGGATGGCCGACCAGTTGGAGGCGAAGCTCAGCAGCGGTGTAGAGCTGAACCTGGCGATCCACGACATTTTGCGCGACGTGATTCGCGACCACGGGGCGATCATTTTCAATGGCAATGGTTACTCCGCTGAATGGCACGAAATGGCAGTGAAGGAACGGGGACTCCCCAACCTGAGAACCACCGCTGACGCGCTGCCAGTGCTGCGGGAACAGTACATCGAAGACCTCTTTGCTAAGGAAAAGGTGCTTACCCCGGTGGAGTTGGGCAGCCGCTTTGAAGCCTATTCTGAGCAGTATATCCAGCACATTGAGGTGGAAGCTAAGCTGGTAGTCAGCATGGCTAAAACCATCATCTATCCGGCGGCGGCCCGGTACCTGGCCGAACTGGCTCAGACCATCGATGGTCTGAAGGGAATTGGCCTTGAGTTCGGCCAGGACAGTGCCGTCAAGGTGGCCGACCTGACCCAGTCGATGATGGCCTCGGTCAGTAATCTAGAGGACATGCTGACCAAGCATTTCATGTCCATCGAGGAGCACATGCAGTTCTGTGCCCAAACTATCCGTCCGCTGATGGATGAGGTGCGGGGCTATGCCGATGCCCTGGAAGGCGAAGTGGCCGATGACCTCTGGCCTCTGCCAACCTATCAGGAGATGCTGTTT
This sequence comes from Leptolyngbyaceae cyanobacterium M65_K2018_010, assembly GCA_015295885.1. GTDB lineage: Bacteria > Cyanobacteriota > Cyanobacteriia > Phormidesmidales > Phormidesmidaceae > Nodosilinea. The sequence goes on along the minus strand of DVEE01000167.1, from coordinate 8,078 downwards.
ATCAAGTAGTAGCCTGGCTAACCCCTAGGCCGTCACCTGATTTTGACGGCTTCTACGGATAGCCTAAACCTTGAGCCTTGGATGAAAACTCCAAGGCTCTTTTGCGGGAGAGGGCCGGAACGCCAGTCTCGGCATCCCGGTGATCGACGACGCTGACCTTGACCCGGCAGGGAAAGCTGGCCTGTTTCTAGATTTTTATATCGCTGTCGAAGTAGGGCTCGGAGGTGACCCCTAGCGACACACTGAGATTCCTGTACCCCTAAGGTCGGTCACCTGGCGGTCAATTTTGTTGCCTACCTGCCGTTCAGGGATGCCCTGGCCATCGTCAGGCTGGCAATGGTAGCCAATGAAGCCGTGCTTTTGAGGGATCGCCGTCAGCGCACAGCTGCGATTGTCTGCCACCACTGGAATTTCAACGGAGTCAACCTTGTCCCAGCCCAGTTCTTCGCGAAAGAGGCGATCACAATCAAAGGCTTTGAGGTACTGATGAGTGCGCGATCGGTCTAACATGGCATTTATCAATTTAGGACGTGGATGCCGAGATTTTTGAGAATCTGTAAAACGCTATAGAGGTCATTTCCGGGATTGAGGAGTGAAAATAATCGAGAATTTGCGTAAACCGGCTGAGGAGCATTTGTTAACTTTAGGAATAGAAACTCATTGCCATTACTAATCAGGCCAAAACTCGGACGGGTAAGTTCAGGATTTCCCAACATGCAGGCCAAGGTCTGGGGCAGGGCCATATTGACAGCAAAGTCGCTACGCTTAGATTCCAGTACGAGTACCCAAATCTGCCCTTGCAGCACCAACACATCAATCCGCCCACGAATCACCTCGCCTTCATCAATGGCGGTAACTTCAATGCTGGGCTCCGACTCAATCCGAAACGGTTCTTGATAAAATCCCGCGAGATCCAGCAGAGGCGATAGCACCACCATTTTGACGCTGTTTTCCAACAGGGGTGGGGTCTTAAGTAAGCTGGTAAAGTTGGCTTTCACTCGATCGAGCGATCGCTGTTCTAGCTCAGTTAAATTAGGTAAGTCTGCCAGCCATTCCGTAAAGAAATCCTCCTGAGTCGTCAGGCTTAGCCCATAGCGGCCCTCTAGGTCTGCCAGGGTGACTTGACTTGCCGGAATTGTGGTGACCATCGACTCCTCTCCCTTTCTTTCCATGATGCGCCGGGATAAAGAAACCAGATTCACGTTCCCAACTTTTTCCTTTTCCCTTTCTCCTTTTAACTCACTCTTTCCTTCAAACAGCCCCATCGAACCAATAATCTGGGCATCATCGCCTCCGCAAGTTGATCAGCCGCTCCACGCCACCGGCGGGCATAAACGAGTCACACAAAATTTCTTCGACTTGCTGGCCACTGCAATTGACCCGGCCCGCCCGATGAATCAGACGGATCACCACTGAAACGACTTCAGTATGTCACCGATGACAAAGACAAATAGGTCACCGATGACAAAGACAAATAGGTCACCGATGACAACTATGGATTCACTGTACAGCTCAGGCCGAGGAGCCGTCTTCTGTGGCCTGGTTAGCTGAGCAAGCGACGATGGCCCAGGCACAGAGACGCGGTCCAGGCCTCTCTGACGTTTTCCAGGCAACCCTAACTCAGGGCAGAACCGCTGCGATCGTAACTGCGGGCGGCATCGGCGGAGGGTTTGCCTTGAATGTGGCTCCAGTAGCCTCCATCGCCAGGCAAGCCGACCTCGCTGTTAACCCGGCACAGCATCGACCGTTGACGGTTTTTGACCAAATGATGGTGCCGCAGCATGAGGGCGCGGGCTTGTTCTTGGGCAGACATTTGAGAACCTCCTGAATGGAAATAGATCGGCGAAACCGGAACTTCGACACAGGGGTATCTACCCCTCATCCATCAGATTATTCTAAAAACTGTATAAGAAGCTACGGAATTCCGGTGGCTTCATAAATTGAAAGATTTGTTTAGAGTCAGTGACCTGGCCGGTCTAGAGCTGAGAATCGATCGTCTAAAGCGATCATCTAGGTAGGTGATGGCGGTCTCCAAAGGCTTTGAGGGGAAGTCTTCAGTCGCTATAGTGGTCTAAGGTTCCTGAAAATCGAAGCGTCATGGACAAAAAAATAACCTCTGGCAGGCCATCCCCGGCGATGGGGCTGAGCCGTTGGTGTGGCTTAGGACGGCGACTTGGGGCCATCCTGCTGGTGCTGGGTCTCAGTATGGGGCTGGTGGGTTGTAACCTGGATCAATTCGCCAAGGCCGATGCCGACGTGCCCAGGCTGGTACTAAGTACCCTGAGTGACCCCAAAACCTTTAACCCAGTCTTGAGCCAGGAGTCGCCTAATATCTTTGGCTTTACCTTTGAGGGGTTGACGGGTACGGACGGCATTACCGGGGATGTAGTTCCAGCCTTGGCAGAAAGTTGGGACATTTCGGAGGATGGGAAAACCCTGGTATTTACCCTGCGAGAGGGCCTTAAGTGGGCCGATGGGGAACCGCTCACTGTGGATGATGTGGTGTTTACCTACGACGTGTTGTTTAACCCCGACATCCCCAGCAATAGCCGCGATGGCTTTCGCATCGGCCCCCAGGGGTTGTTACCTGCGGTCTCTAAGCTGGATAGTCGGCGGGGGCAGTTCTCCCTGCCTGAGCCCTTTGCTCCCATGCTCAGAAATACCTCCCAGGAGATCATTCCCCAACATCTTCTGCAATCTGCCGTGGAAACCAAAGGGGCGGACGGCAAACCGGTGTTTTTAACCACCTGGGGTACCGATACCCCGGCCGCTCAAATCATTGGCAATGGTCCCTATCGCCTGGGTCAATACATTCCGGGGGAGCGGGTCATTTTTGAGCGCAATCCCCACTACTGGCGTCGAGATGATCAGGGCAATCCCCAGCCCTACATTGAGCAAATCGTATGGCAAATTGTCGGCTCCACAGATACGGCCTTTCTGCAATTTCGATCGGGGGGATTAGATTCTATCGGGGTGCAGCCCGACTTTTTCTCCTTGCTCAAGCGAGAAGAGGACCGGGGGAACTTTTCTATCAAAAATGGGGGCCCGGACTTGGGCACTAGCTTTGTGTTCTTTAACCTTAACCAGGCCAGCCGCAATGGTAAACCTCTGGTCGATCCGGTGCGATCGCGCTGGTTTAATTCTGTGGCATTTCGTCAGGCGGTGTCCTACGGCATTGACCGAGAAACCATGATTAACAATATTTTCCAGGGGTTAGGCTCTCCACAAACTTCCCCCATCTCGGTGCCCAGTCCCTACTTTGCCCCTCCGGAAATGGGTATTCGCACCTATGATTACAATCCCGAAAAGGCTAAGGAACTGCTGCTGGGGGCGGGGTTTACCTTCAATGGGGGGGGACAACTGTTCGATGCCGAGGGTAACCGAGTGCGATTTAACCTGATTACCAACTCCGGCAATAAAATTCGCGAATCCATTGGCGCCCAAATCAAAAACGACCTGGAAAAACTAGGCATGCAGGTAGATTTTCAACCCCTGGCCTTCAATGCCCTGGTGGATCGCCTGACCGATAGCTTGGAGTGGGAGGCCTGTATTCTGGGCCTGACCGGCGGACTAGACCCCAACGGTGGGGCCAATGTGTGGTTGCTCGATGGAGCGCTCCACGCTTTTAACCAGCAGGCGGGCCCTGGCCAAGATCCCCTGGAGGGCTGGCAAGCTGCCGACTGGGAAAAACGGGTTGCCGACCTCTACATCCAGGCCGCCCAGGAAATGAATGATGACCGACGCTTTGACCTCTACAAGGAAACCCAACGCCTCACCCAGGAATACCTGCCCTTTATCTATCTGATCAACAATCTCTCCCTAACGGCGGTGCGCAATACGGTGCAGGGGGTGAAGTACACGGCGATCGGGGGAGCTTTCTGGAATATCCATGAGTTGACCCTCAAGGACGAGTAGAGTGGGGTGGGAGACAGAGGACAGGGGACAGGAGCAATGCAAAATTCAAAGTTCACAAGCAAACCCACCCCTACCCATCCCAGGAGGAGAATTCAACATTTCTCCTCCGGAGACGCTACGCGAACAAAATTCAAAACTCACCCTTCACCCTGCTGCTTTGCACGGGCTTCGCCCTACGCACGGGCCAAGCCCTACACCCTTCACTCCCCCACCCTACTCCCTTCCGTCCAGGCGTGCCGCTGTGCGTAAAATCTGCCCGGCTAAGACGGCGGCCCCAAAGCCGTTGTCGATGTTGACCACGCCTATGCCGGCGGCGCAGGAGTTGAGCATGGTGAGCAGTGCCGCTAGCCCCTGAAAGCTGGCTCCATAGCCAATGCTGGTGGGTACGGCGACGATCGGACAATCTACCAACCCGGCCACCACGCTGGGCAGTGCCCCTTCCATGCCGGCCACCACAATCACCACATCCAGATCCCGGATCAGTTGCTGGTGACGCAATAGCCGGTGCAGCCCGGCCACGCCCACATCCCAGAGGCGCTGTACCTGAAAACCAGACAACTCAGCGGTGACCGCCGCTTCCTCAGCTACCGGCAGGTCCGCGGTGCCGGCGGTGAGTACGCCGATGGTGCCGGGATGCTGGGGCACCAGGTTGAGCGGCACCAGGGCGCAGATGCGGGCCAGGTCGTAGTAGAGGGCCATCGGTAGCTGGTGGCGAATCTGCTCGTAGATGGCGGGCTCAATGCGAGTGGCCATGACCACCGGGTTACGTTGATGCAGGCTGCGCATAATTTGCACAATCTGGTTCACGGTTTTCCCTGGTCCCCAGATGACTTCGGGAAAGCCCGTCCGCAGAGTGCGGTGATGATCGACCTTGGCAAAGTCTTCGATCGGTTCAAATTCTAGGTACTTGAGCTGATCAAAGGCGGCCTCCGGGCTGAGGTGTCCCTGGGCTACGGCGGTCAGTAAGGAACGAAGGACATCGGGCTGGGTCACGGCGATCGCAGATGGGCATTTCTCTCTTTTATTGTCACAGAGTTGACATAGACTCACCATCTACCTGACACATGGACCCGTTAACTTAATCATTAATCGTTCACTCCTCAACACTTTCAACGCCAGGGCTTGCTCTGGCGTTTTTACTTGGCCCTAACCCCCACCTGCGATCGCGCCGGGCCGGGCCTGGAAACCTGGGTTAGTCACCCCGCCCGAACTTTACCCTGGCTCAGAGACCTCACTGGTTGTCGCGGCCGGGGGCTCGGGACGATTGGCCTTGAGCACTTGCTGCACCTGCTCAACCAGCCAGGTATTAAACAGCTCATCGAGCAACCGTTGCCGGTTGGCCTGATCCAGCTTGGCGGGCAAAAACTTTTCTAGGCGCACGATGACAAACCATTCGCCTACCCGGGTAGGGGGCCAAAGCTGACCAGGCTGGCTAATGGAGAGCACCTTGGCCAGGGCTGGGTGGGGTACGGCCAGTTCCACCGGGCCAATTAAACCGCCGGTTTGGGCTTCCTGCCCCTCAGAAAATTGCCGGGCCAAATCGGCAAAGGGTTGGCCGTCGTCTTGAATGCGAAAGAAGAGTTCCTGGGCTAGGCCGGGTTCCTTGGTGCGGATGAGCGAGTATAAAACTCGGTCCATCTGGGTTTTGCGTTGGAGAAAGTAGGACTCAATTTGGTTGCCCCAGGTTTCAGCCTTAAATTTTTGCAACCGGCGATCGCGCCGGGCTAGGGGTTCCAGATCGGCCAGGGTTAAGCCGCGCTGATGTAAAAAAGCGTCACGCTGATCCTCTGAGGTTAGTTGGTGAGTGGCCAGAAAACTTTCTACAGCCGTAGCGGTTTCTGCTTCGGCAAGTGGAATGGATGCGATCGCCTGGTCAATGACGATCTCCTTAACCAGGGCGGGCATCAATCCGTACCGCCGTATCCGATAGACCAGTTCTGAAGCATCCAGAAGTTGGTCTCCAACTTGCAAGGGTGGGTATGACTCGGAGGAAAAAGCTAGAGACACTGGGTCGGGAGATTGAATCAGAACCATTTAGCCCAACCTTATCCTATTACTGGTTTTTTTAGTCTCCTCGGGGACTTGAATAGCCAAGCAGCCCCTGGCAGGCTGAGCGCACTCCACACTTGGCCCAATCGGAAAGGCGGCTGGGGTCTTGCTCACCTGATACAATCCAGATTTCCCCTGGTTCCTCGCCGAGGCCCTATGACCCAGCCCACCATTCCAGTGATCCACTACCCCAATCTGCTCAGCCCAGATCTGGGGGTTCGGCAGGGGGCAATGAGCGCCTTGGGCCAGGCCCTGGAAAACACTGGATTTTTTATTCTGGCCCAGAGTCAGGTGGCCCCCGAGGTGGTGCGCCGGGCTTATCAGACTGCGACGGAATTTTTTACCCTGCCTGAGGCCGCTAAACGCCAATACGAAGGCCCAAATTCCAACCATCGGGGCGGCTTTTCCGGCTTTGGGTCGGAGCAGGCGAAAGGTCATACCGTGCCCGATTTAAAGGAGTTCTGGCACGTTAACCATCACAGTCTCACCCAAGCAACTGCCCCCTGGCCTGCCGAGGTACCGGCCTTCCGCCCTGTAATGACGCGCCTCTACCAGCAGTTAACCGTCTGTGCCAAGGTGCTGTTGGAAGCCTGTGCCCTGTATCTAGGGCAACCCGCTGCCTGGCTGGTGGATATGGCGGAGGGTGGCAACACGGTCCTACGCTTAGCCCACTACCCTCCAATGCCGGCCAGCCCTATGCCCGGTAGCCTGCGTGCCGCTCCCCACGAAGACATCAACCTAATTACCCTGCTCTGTGCCGCCACCGCCCCTGGTTTGGAAATCCTGACGGGATCGGGCCAATGGCTACCGGTTCACGCCAGTCCCGATCAAATTGTGGTGGATACCGGCGATATGCTGCAAAACCTCACCAATGGCCTCTTTAAAAGCACCACCCATCGGGTCGTGAATCCCAACCAGGGCAACCAACGGCGCCTGTCCATGCCCTTTTTTGTCCACCCCCGGCCCGAAACCGATCTATCCCCCCAACCCGTTTTGGTTGAGCGCACCGGCGGAGTCGTTCGCTATCCGGCCATTACCGCCGGCGAGTATTTGGAACAGCGATTGCAGGAAATTAAGGCGGTTCCCCTGCCTCAGCCGGGCCTTGAAACCGCTTGAATAGTCCTGGGGGAAAGTCCTGAATAGTTAACCTGGCCCAGGGCTCTCCCGGTTCCCCTTAGGGACGGCGCCATTCGGCAATGTTCCAAGTGCTCAAATCCCAGGGGGTTAGGTTAATTCCCGTCAGGCGCTGGCTCACCCCAGAAACATCGGCCCGATGCACAATGGGCAGCAGGGCGGCTTCTTCAACCAGCAGATCATTCATTTGAATGAACAGATCCTGCCGGGCCTGGGGATCTAGCTCTACGGTGGATCGTTGCCAGAGGGCATCAAAGGCTGGGTTACAGTGGCGAGAATAATTGCTCTTCGACCAGTTATTAGCCTTTTGGGCAATTTCATCGCAGGTGTAGGTTTTCATGTAGGCACCGGGGTCGGGGTTGGTATTGCCCGTGGCAAACATTTGCAAGTCTGCCTCAAAACGTTCGAGGGTATCTCGGCTAGCCGGATCGCCAGAAAAGAAAATGCTGGCATCAATGCTTTTAATTTCCACCCCAATGCCGATTTGCTCCAGGGACTGCTTGACGATTTCCTGGGTTTTTTGACGTAGGGGATTGACGGAAGTTTGAAACACCAGGGTCATTTCCTGGCCATTTTTGTCGCGGGTACCGTTTCCGTTGCGGTCTACCCAGCCCGCCTGGTCGAGTAGGGCGGCCGCCTTGTCAAGGTCGTACTGATAGGTCGTGTGGGGAGATTTAAAGGCAGCCGGTGCCACCAGAACGTGGGCCGTGGGTTGGCCGGTGGGCCCGTAAAGCTGGGTAGCAATGGTATCCCGGTCGATGGCTAGATTAAGGGCCTGGCGCACCTGGGGATCGCTGAAGAAGGGATGGGGAAAGTCCACACTGGAACGCTCCCCGGCCGCCGTGGCCTGCCTTGGATCGGTAAAGTTGATGGCAATGCGTTCCACCAGGGACCCAAAATTAGCCACCACCTCCCCTTTGCCCGCCGCTGCCAGTTGCTTCAGCACATTGGCTTCGACCTGGAGATTGTTGGCGTAGTCC
>DVEE01000139.1 GCA_015295885.1 Leptolyngbyaceae cyanobacterium M65_K2018_010 | reverse complement strand
GCATGAACATTGAGATGCTGCCTGAGGCTCATCTTTACTTTGCGCCCTTCCTGGTAATACTTGGGGTCGTCAATATTATCTATGCCTCTTTGACGGCCTTTGCCCAGGATAATCTCAAGCGTCGTATGGCCTACTCTTCTGTGGCCCACATGGGGTTTGTATTAATTGGTTGCGCATCCTTCACCACCCTGGGCATGAGTGGTGCGATGCTACAGATGATTTCCCATGGGTTAATCGCGGCGGTCATGTTTTTCCTTTCCGGAGTGACCTACGAGCGCACTCACACCTTGGATATGGAGGTCATGGGTGGTATGGCTCGGAAAATGCCTACGACCTTTGCCTTCTTTACCGCCGCCTCAATGGCTTCTTTAGCTTTGCCGGGTATGAGCGGTTTTGTGAGCGAAATCGCGGTATTCCTAGGCATGGCTACCAGCGATGTCTACGGTACCACTTTCAAGACGGCGATCATTGTACTGGCGGCCATCGGAGTGGTGCTGTCCCCCATCTATTTGCTCTCCATGCTCCGCCGTATCTTTTATGGCGATGCTGGTCAGGTGGTTGCCAAGGTGCCTAATATCCTTGATATTCGTCCCCGCGAAGCCCTGGTAGCGGCTTGTCTGCTGGTTCCGATCATTGGCATTGGTCTTTATCCCAAGCTGGCTACCCAGGTCTATGACCTGAAGACCGTTGAAGTGGCTGGTCGAGTTCAAACTACTCTGCTAGTAGCTGAACAACCTGCGGCTCTCTATGCCCACATTTTGACGGTGCCTCAGGTTACGGTAGCGGATGCGCCCCAGTTGCCGGCAAGCTAGTGTCCGCTGGCTGAACCATGGGTGGTGGCGATCGCACCATCCCTGTCAGTTCCAATCAACTCGCCCAGCTCTAGGTAGCTGGGTCTTTTTTTTTGAGATGACAATTAACTTAGTGTCCTCTGGGCATCTTTAACCTAAGCCCTCTGTCTCCACAATAAAGCTAGGGGAGTCAAACTATCCCACTTGTAGTTTGTCAAAACAGATGTATGACTCAACATCATCAATGTCCTCACTGCCACAATACCCACCTGCTCCGCATTGGAGTACGGGGTATTCGCCAATGTGCCCAATGTCATGCCTACGTAGACATTCGCCGCTCCAAAGGCTGGTTGAAGCAGTGGTTGGCCAGCTTGGCAGCGTGATCTGAGGCGGCCCCATCCATTCCCAGCCCCGATAGCGGTTCACTCAACCGTTACCCCAACCCCTGGCCTTAGGGCCTCAGAAAGCGTGGTCTGACCTGCGGCATTGGTGCTCTCAAGGGATTGAGAGGCTCAACCCTGAGCAACAGTGTGCCACAGTGGGCGCAACAGGGGAGGCACCGCCTCAATGGCACGAATCAGGGTTCAACCCTGAGCAACAGTGTGCCACGGTGGGCGCAACCCTACGGCCCAGAAGTCTGAAGAAACCGGTTGGATAGAAAATTCTCTGGCAACGGAATTGATCCTGACCCGATCTAGATGTCGCAATGTAAATGAGTATTTCAATCTGGTTACAACCCGCCAGGGTCGGCCTAAGCGGCTGGAAGCTGCGTGATAGGATGCCTTTCGTAGCTTTTTAGCGATTCGGGAGAAACATCCTTGTCACTTCGGGTAGCAGTAGTAGGATCAGGTCCGGCAGGCTCCTCCGCTGCCGAGACGTTAGTTAAGGCTGGTATTGAAACGTACCTTTTCGAGCGCAAGCTAGATAATGCCAAGCCCTGCGGTGGGGCGATTCCCCTTTGTATGGTGGATGAGCTTGATTTGCCCCAAACCATCATCGATCGCCGCGTGCGCAAGATGAAGATGATCTCGCCTTCTAACATTGATCGCGCCGCCAAACACGGGGCCAAGCTCATCAACGGCACCGTCCACACCCTGGAAATTCCCAAGTCCGATAGCCAGCCTTACACCCTGCACTATACTGAGCACCGGGAAGACGGGCTGGTAGGGGATAACAAGTCCCTCCAGGTCGATGTGGTGATCGGGGCCGATGGGGCTAATTCCCGCATTGCCAAGGCGATTAAAGCTGGGGATTACAACTATGCGATCGCCTTCCAAGAGCGCATTCGTCTGCCCCAAGACAAAATGGCCTACTACGAAGAACTGGCCGAAATGTATGTGGGGAACGATGTATCCCCCGATTTTTATGCCTGGGTGTTTCCCAAATACGACCATGTGGCGGTAGGTACAGGTACTATGCGGGTCAACCAGGCTCGGATTAAAGAATTGCAGGCCGGCATCCGGGCTCGCGCGGCCCATCGTCTAGAAGGAGGCGAGATCATCAAGGTTGAGGCTCACCCTATTCCCGAACATCCCAGACCCCGCCGCGTCGTCGGTCGCGTTGCTCTGGTGGGTGATGCCGCTGGCACCGTAACCAAGTCTTCTGGTGAGGGCATCTACTTTGCGGCGAAGTCTGCTCGAATGTGCGCCGAAACCATTGTGGAACTCTCCAACAACGGTCAACGCATCCCCACCGAAGATGACCTTAAGGTCTACCTGAAGCGGTGGGATAAGCAGTATGGCATGACCTATAAGGTGCTTGATCTGCTGCAAACGGTGTTCTACCGCTCCGATGCCACCCGCGAAGCCTTTGTGGAAATGTGTTCCGACATGGATGTGCAAAAGCTCACCTTTGACAGCTACCTCTACAAAACCGTGGTGCCCGCTAACCCCCTGGTGC
>DVEE01000098.1 GCA_015295885.1 Leptolyngbyaceae cyanobacterium M65_K2018_010 | reverse complement strand
TACTAGCCCGAATTTTTCACCACGATTTTGGCAAAGGGGCTATAAGCCATGCCATATCTACCTTCCATCGCTTACCCTGAAAAATAGTCTGTTATTTTTCCAAATCAGCCAAGAGCCTTGAAATCAAAGGCCTCTAAGCCATTTCTGGGTAGACTTGTGAGAAATCCGGGGCCAGCGGTGACAGATTTTTTTATCAGCTACAACAAGGCCGATAAAGCCTGGGCCGAGTGGATCGCCTGGGTGCTGGAGGAGCACGGCTATACAGTGATCATCCAGGCGTGGGATTTTCGCCCTGGGGGCAACTTTATTCTGGATATGCAGCGGGCCACCGCCGAGGCCCAGCGCACCATCCTGGTGCTCTCCGACGCCTACCTCAACGGCCTCTACACCCAGCCAGAATGGGCCGCGGCCTTTAAGCCAGACCCCACCAGTACGGCACGCAAACTGCTGCCCATCCGCGTAGCCCCCTGCAACCCAACCGGGATGCTGGCTGCCCTGGTCTACGTGGATTTGGTGGGTAAATCCGAAACCGAGGCCGAAACCCTGCTGCTCGAAGCGCTGCCAGACCGCGCCAAACCTACCAGCCGCCCCCGCTTTCCCCAAGGCGAGACCCCGGCGGTAGATCGGGTCACGCCCCCCACCGTTGCCTACCCCACCCCTGCCGCCCCCAACCTACAGACCGTCTCCGGTGGCACCGGCACCCAGGTCAACAACCCCACCGCCCCAGTCTTCGCTGGCCCCATCAGCGGCGGCACCATAAACATCACCTACCCCCAAGGAACACCCCCCCCCCCCACCACTCCACCACCCACCACCACCCAGCGCCTGGCCCTCTTCCAAAAGCTGACCCGCCTCCCTAGCCCTCAGTTTGAGCAAATTCTTTTTGCCCTCGACCCCCCAGCGGGCAATGTGCCCTCAGCCCAAGCTCCCCAGGCCGACCGAGTCAAAGCCCTGCTCGACTGGGCTACCCGCCTTGGCCCCGGCCTGGAGTCGGTGGAGGCAGTTTACAACCAGGTGGTTTCCCCGCCTTAGCTTGGCGGCATAGATTTCTCCCCTGGTTCACGGCCTGGGGGTTCACGGCTTTCAGAGGAGCGCGTCGCTTCGTAGAAGATACATGCGCGGCTCCATCCCTCAGTCCAATCGCTCAAACCCTTGCTTTAAGCCGCCATGTACCAGTTAGGAAGGGGGGCACTGGTTTCCTAAAGTGGGATTCCTGGTTTTTCGTTGCCTGGAATCCCTATGCAGCAAGTGTTCCAGAAATCGTCCAACTTTAACAGTCCAGTGCCGTCAGCAGTTGCACATCCCCCCGCACCAGCACATCATCGGTGAGCAATTGCATCATCACTGGCATGGCCAGGGCCAGCAACCCAATTCCCGAACTGTTAAAGTTGTAGTAGTACTTTTAGCCTCTGCCATTGCAGCAGTAGGGCTATTTGCAGCCAAAATTAGAATTAGCCAGGACTACATAGATATTGAAAACGGGGATGGTTCAGGTAGTCAAGCAACCCACTCAAGACCAGCGCATTGTCCAGCCTGAACGCACCTGGGAGCAGTTCAAGCTGATCCAGCAGGGGTTTGACAATTCCCCGGGGGTAAGACTGTTTTACTATAATGGAACCCTTGAAATTCTTGTGCCCGGACGGGACCACGAACGATTTAGCGCTGTCATTGCATTGTTGTTGGGTATTTTCTTGATTGAAAAGGGGATTGAATTTGAACCGACGGGTTCAATGGATCAGGAAAAACCAGGAGAAGCCTTTGTACAGGCAGATCAATCCTACTGCTTTGATAGCTCTAACTCACTACCTGACCTGTCTATTGAAGTCGTTCTTACCAGTGGGGGCATTAACAAACTAGCTCGATACCGAGCGCTGGGGATTCCCGAGGTGTGGTTTTGGGAAGATGGCGTGTTTAGTCTCTATCATTTACGTGAAGATGGTTACGAACAGATTGACCGCAGTGAACTGCCAGCCTTAGTGGATCTAGATCTGAATCTTTTAACCCAATGTGTTTTGATGGCACAAACTTCCCGACTGGAAGCGGCGAAATTATTTCGTCAAGGCATTCAGTTAGGCCCTGACAAAATAATTTCTATTTAAGGTCGCATCCTCAGGACCGCAGGAGAGCCGAGAGCGGACCGAGTCGGCCAATCAGCTCACCAGAGTCGAACACCCTGAACCCGACGGCGGATCAGGTTTGGCTGGGTTAAGCAGGCGCGATCGCGCCATCGGTTCAGTCCTCGATTCTGATCTGATCTGATCTGATGGGATCCGCGACCTACAGCCTGGTGCGCCTTGGGAGAGGGGAGGCTCCCCCGGTGGGGGCGGAAGGTAGCCGGTTCGAGATCCCTCTGTTCCCGCCCTCCCTTAACCGCCCGCTCTAGCTCTTACCCCAATGGCCCGGCCAGGATCACCTTAGCCAGGGCATTAATCACCGCTTCCGGGGGTTCTTGCTTCAGATCCCGATACCACTGCTGGGTGGCAGAGGGTTCATGGCCGTAAATCACGCTGGTGCGTTTGCGGGCCTTCAGCACCAGTTCAGCGGTGCGGTCTTTGCGGGCCTTTTCGTAGCGTTGCAGGGCATCGGGCACGCTGATATTAGTGGTTACCAGATAGCGGGTAAGCACCTCTGCCCCCTCGATCGCCTGACAGCCCCCCTGCCCCAGGGTGGGAGTGGTGGCATGGGCAGAATCACCCAGCAAGGCAATCCGGCCCCGCACCAATCGCTCTAGGGGGTCAATGTCACCAATTTCCAGGCGATTGGTGGTTTCGGGATCGATTGCCTCAATCAATTTTTGGACAGCGGTAGGCCAACCTTGAAAGATTTTAGCCAGCTCATCGCGGCGGTGGGCCGGATCCACCTGAGTCCCTTCTGCCATGGGGGCCCCAAAGAAAAAGTAAAAGCGATCGCCCCCAACGGGCATCATCGAGGCCCGCTTACTATCGCCCACGTAAATCACCCACCGATCCGGGGGGCACAGTTCCGGGTCAGCCGGCACCAGCCCATTCCAGTTCACGTAGCGAGCGTAGCGGCGCTCCACCGGCCGATTCAGCACATGGGCCCGCACGGCAGAACGGATGCCATCCGCCCCGACCACCAGGTCGCCCGTGGCCCGATGTCCGTTTTCAAAAATGGCCGTAGCGGTGTGATCGTCCTGCTCCACGGCGACACAGGGCATACCTAAGCGCACCTGCTGAGGACCAAATTCCTGCAACAGCATGGCTTGCAAGTCTGCCCTGGCAACGGGGTAGGGCCGCTGACCCACCCGCTCAAATAGGGGCTGCAAATCAACGTAGCTCAGGGGTTCGTCGGTGTGGCTACGGTACTCCATGGCGTTCATCTCGCCACCAATAGCCGCCAATTGCTCGCCCAAACCCAGCCGGTTCAACACCTTGACCCCATTGGACCAGAGCGAAATCCCGGCCCCGGCCGGGCGTAGTTCCGTTACCCGGTCGTAGATTTCGACCTGATACCCCGCCTGCTTCATCGCAATACCCGTGGTCAGGCCGCCTATGCCAGCCCCCACAATCACGACTTTTAAGTTGTACATTCGACTCTCCTAACCGTTGTGGCCCAAAGGGAACCGATCGTTCCGATCCTCCAGGCCTTACCTCAATCCTTCCAGGATAAATCCTAACTTGGGGTTTTTCGGTGTGGTGGATTAACTCATCGGCCACCGCTTCGTCAAGAGCCCCAACCCATTCTGGAGAATCAACATTCAACTTTTAAAGAAGCGCGGCTAAATTCACAAACTCATTAAGAACAAACCCAGAAAAATAGCTGGTTTTTCGGGAATTCCAAGAAGAAGGAATTGTCCACTGAGGAATACCGCAATGTTACAACGTTTTGCCTTTTCTATGATCACTCTGCTGGCCCTGGGTCTAGGTAGCCTGGCCCTTCTCAGCGATGCCGCCGTGGCCGCTGAGGATCAGTCCCAAAGCTTGGAAAAAAGCCAAACCAAGAGCGCTCGGCTCGTGGCCCAAAGCCATCATCGGTTCGGGAGTGGTCGGCGGGCTCAGTTCCGTTAAGGGTCAAGGGATTCGGCTGCTTTGAGCTGCTTTAGCTGATACTGGGCATCCCCAAAGCACCCTACTCGCCCCGCTTCTAGACAGGCGCTGGCGACTTTTTCTAGGTCGGCAATGGCGGCCTCGGTTTCCCCCTGGGCCCCATAGAGTAACCCCCGGTCGTAATAGGCAAAGGGGTGATTGGGGTTGAGTTTAATCGTTTGGTTAAAATCAGCCATGGCACCGCCTAGGTCTCCCAAACTTTGGCGAGTCAGGCCGCGATTGTAGTAGGCCTCGGGGTTGCCCGAGTCCATTTGGATGGCTATGGTGAAATCTTGAATCGCCCCCTGAAAGTCTTCTAATTTGCGTTTCACCAACCCCCGATTTTCGTAGGCCAAACTATTACTCGGTCGCAAATTAATCGCCGCTGAACAGTCAGCCAGGGCACCTTGGGGATCGCCCAGGTTGGACCGGGACAGGCAGCGGTTCAAGTAGGCAAAGGCCTGGGTTTCTGGATCTTTGGCCTGGTTAAGAACGACGGTGTAGTCGTCTACGGCTCCCGCTTCATCCCCCAGATCGGCCCGGGCATTGCCCCGGTTCAGGTAGGCCTGGTTATAGCTAGGGTCCAGTTCGAGGGCATCGGTATAGTCTGAGATCGCCCCCTGCAAATCCCCCACATCAAACCTCAGATTCCCCCGTTGAAAGTACAACGTCGGTGATTTGGAGTTTTGCTGCAGAGCCCGGGTTAAGTCCTCCAGGGCCCGCTCCGGCTGCCCATTTTTGACCAGCAGGGCAGACCGTTGGGCCAGGGCCTCTCCATGGGTAGGGTGCTGTTCCAGGAGCTGATCTAAGTACCCAATGGCGGCCTGCACCTGCCCAGCTTGTTCAGCTTGCTGGGCCTGTTGGGCTAATCGGGCTGTGGCCAGCCGCTGGGGAATATGCCACCCCAGGGCCCCCAGGGCCACCAGGGTAGCCCCCGTCCCTAGGGCCAGCCCCCAGAAGCGTCTGGATCGGCGCGAGGGAGCCGGTTTGGGCCTGGGAATATCCTCATCCCTCACCACACTGGTGATCGGAACATCGGCGGCGGCACCATTCAGGGAAGACCGCGCCGCAGTATGGGGCGGCTGAAACTGAAGGGCGGCCCCATTCAGAAGGGCGCGATCGCTCTCTGCCTCGGGCAGATCGGCGGGGTGGTGACCATTCAGAGGCTGAGGATGGTCCGGCTGAGTCGGCCGATCCAACCAGGTGAGCATATCCCTGGCCTGGGCAAAGGCCGTCTCGGCGGTAGGCACCAGCATTTGCAACAACATATTTTTCAACCCTGCACTGAGGGTTGAACATTCATCCAGTTGCAGTCTGGCCTGGTCTAAAAAGTCCGGTTGGTCAAACAGGGGCAGGGCCTCCCTGGAGAGTCCGGTAGCCAGTTGCAGCGCCATCACCCCCACGGCAAAGTGGTCGGCATTAAAGGCCGAAGCCTGGGGGGTCTGCAACGGCGGTAGGTACACTCCGTTTTCATCGGGCTTACCCTTGCCTTCGTAGAGGGAAGGCCAGTAATGGCGGGGATGGGTATCTTGCACCAGGCCAAAATCCACCAGCACCAGATGGCCATCGATTTGGTGGCGGATCAAATTATTGGGATGGAGATTTTGATGAACTACCCCCCGCTGCTGGAGAATATCCAGGATGGAGAGAACCTCGTTCAGGAACTTACGCACCTCGGCTTCGGAACGGGCGCTTTGCTCAGACAACTCCATCTGAAAGGGGCGCCCAGGCACGTATCGGCGCACCCAGTAAAAGTCCTGGTTCTCTTGCAGGACGGCCACCCTTTTTTCTAGACAGGGATGGTCGTCGAGCTGTTGCAAACTCTGGACTCGCTTATCGAGCAGGTCGCTTAAAAATTTGAGCGTGACTGAATTCTGGGTTGGCAGTTGTAGACGTTTAACAATGCACTTGGGCTTGGTCGGGTCGCTCTGATCGAGCATGAGATAGGTTTTGCTGTAGCTTTTGGAGCTTACAGCCCGGATGAATTGGAACCGTCCATCCAGCAGTCTTTTTACAACCATGGTTTTGTCGGGGGTAGATGCATTTGAGCCCTAGGGAAATCCGGGAATAGCCCCCAACCCTAAGGCAACCCTGAATGGGAAAGGTGAAATTTAAGACGTAAGTATAAGTTGCGGTCTGGCTTTGGGAGGCTGCAAAGGAGCCCATTTAGAGGCCAGAGTAGCGGCATTTTTGGCTTAGTAGTACAAATTGTAAACCAAGAACCCTAATAAATTAAGTCCCTAGACTTTTGCAATCCTTAACACAGCCTGGCCTTCAAGTTGGGTTGGTCAGGGCTGCCAGTGGCCCTGGATTGCCCCCGGGCCCCACCCCTGGGGAAAAGTCATTATGATACCCCTAGTCCCCTATATCGGTGATGCCTGAAGATGTACTGCGTAATCTACGACGCCAACTGTAATCTTTGTGTCAATCTAGTGCGTTGGCTGGAGACATTAGATCGAGGGCAACGGTTCCAATACCTCCCCATGCAAAACGAGCCAGCCCTAGCCCAGTACGGCCTCAATGCCGCCGATTGTGAAGCCGGTATGATCCTTCTCGACCCACAGCAACCCAGCCGTCGCTGGCAGGGCAGTGAGGCTGCGGAAGAAATTGGTCGGCTGCTGCCCGCAGGGGCAGCTTTTGTGGAAGCCTATCGGGCCTTACCCGGCGTCAAGCCCCTGGGTGATCGCCTCTATGCCTTGATCCGGGACCATCGCTACCACCTCTTTGGCCGGCGTTCCGTCCAGTACCCATCGGCTTACCCCCTGTGCCAGGACGGCGGCTGTGGGCAGGGAAATCTTTGATTTTTAGAAGCCTAAGCCCAGAAAGGAAACGGGCTTGATAGCCTGGAAAGGTGCTCAACGTTATCTGCCCTTGGGTTCATCATGCAGGTCCTTCCCACCCCAGACCAGGCGCTAGGGGCTCCCTTAGCCGACGTCGATTCCCCCCGCATCGACACAGTAGTCCTCGACATCCGGGGGATGAAATGTGCCGGCTGTGTGCGTGCGGTAGAAAAACAACTGGCAGCCCTGGCCGGCGTCCGCTCAGCCACGGTGAACCTGGTTACCGAGGTGGCCGTGGTAAAAACCGTGGCCGACGCAGTCAGTCCCGAGCAACTGGCCCAGGCGATGACCCAGGCGGGCTTCCCCACCACCCCCAGAACCACCGCAGATCTAGGCCTCGCGCCGAATCTAAACCGCTGGGTTGATCGTCAGCGGCAAGAGCAGCAACAGCAGGGCCAACGGTTGGGAATTGCCCTGGGGCTTCTGTTACTGTCCAGCCTGGGGCATCTGCAGCACTTCGGCGGGGTGACCATCCCTATCCTCAGCAGCCTGGAATTCCATGCCTTACTGGCCACCGTTACCCTGTGCGGTCCAGCCCGAGCTATTTTCCTAGACGGGTGGCAGGGCCTCCGACACCTAACCCCCAATATGAATACCCTGGTGGCCCTGGGCAGCGGCAGTGCCTACCTGGCCAGTGTGGTCGCCCTGGCCTTTCCCCACCTGGGCTGGGAGTGTTTCTTCGATGAGCCGGTGATGCTGTTGAGTTTTATTCTGCTGGGGCGCACCCTAGAACAGCGGGCCCGGTTTAGGGCAGCGGATGCCCTGCGATCGCTGGTGGAGCTGCAACCGGCCACCGCCCGGTTGATCGCCGACCCCAGAAGCAGCCAGGGAGCCCAAACCGGGCTAGAGGTGCCCACCCACTTGGTGCAGATGGGAGAGTGGCTGCAGGTGCTGCCCGGGGAAAAGATCCCCGCCGACGGCACCGTAGTGGTGGGGCAATCCAGCGTGGACGAGTCGATGCTGACCGGCGAATCCATGCCCGTGCCCAAGCAACCCGGCGATGCTGTGACCGCAGGCACTGTCAACCAGACCGGTGCGATCGCCCTCCAGGTGACCGGCACCGGACAAAACACGGTGCTGGCTCAGATGATCCAACTGGTGGAGACCGCCCAAAGCCGCAAGGCTCCGATTCAGCGCCTGGCCGATGGGATTGCCGGGTACTTCGCCTACGGAGTGATGACCCTGGCGATCCTGACCTTTCTGTTTTGGTATTTCCTGGGTCTGCCCCACTGGCCTCACGTGATGGATGCCGCCCTGGGCATGGCGCACCTGAACCATCAGATGACCCTGACCTCATCGACCCTGCTGGTGAGTCTGAAACTAGCCATTGCGGTATTGGTAGTGGCTTGTCCCTGCGCCCTGGGGTTAGCCACCCCAACGGCCATTTTAGTGGGGGCAGGGATGGGGGCCGAGCGGGGGTTGCTGATTCGTGGCGGCGATATTTTAGAGGCCCTCCATCGGGTTGATACCGTGGTGTTTGATAAAACTGGCACGCTCACCCTAGGGCAGC
The DNA here is from genome assembly GCA_015295885.1 of Leptolyngbyaceae cyanobacterium M65_K2018_010. Taxonomy (GTDB): domain Bacteria; phylum Cyanobacteriota; class Cyanobacteriia; order Phormidesmidales; family Phormidesmidaceae; genus Nodosilinea. Next base: position 2,237 of record DVEE01000098.1, on the reverse strand, counting down.
CAACCGTCACCCTCACCCAGGTGGTGGCCCAGGATCTGACGGCGTCCGACCTGCTCCAACTGGCGGCTACGGTGGAAAGTGGCTCTCGCCACCCCCTCGCCACAGCCCTCCAAACCGCTGCCAGTCAGCCGGATCGCCCCCTGCTGCCGGCGGCGGATTTTGTCACCCAGCCTGGCTTCGGCGTCAAGGCCCAGGTAGCTTGGCAGGGATCAACCGCTCCCTGCGCCCTGGGCAATGGGGATTGGCTGAATCAGCAGGGGGTAGACCTGCCTGCAACCCTATTGGCTCAAACCCAACTCCTAGAAGAGCAGGGGCAAACGGTCGTCTACGTGAGCTTAGGCCAGCAACTGATCGGTTTTCTGGCCGTGGCTGACCCCCTGCGAGCAGAGGCCGAGGTGGTGGTGCAACAACTGCAGCATCGAGGTTTGATGGTTAAGGTCTTGACCGGTGATCGGCGGGGGGTGGCCGAGGCGATCGCCCGCCAATTGCACCTGCACCCCGACCAGGTGATTGCCGAGGTTTCGCCCCAGGGTAAAGTCGATACCCTGCGCCAGTTACAAGCCGCCGGCCACACCGTAGCCTTGGTGGGGGATGGCCTCAATGATGCTCCCGCCCTGGCCCAGGCCGATGTGGGCATGAGCTTAGCCTCCAGCACCGACATTGCCATCGAAACCGCCGATGTCATTCTCATGGCAGACCAACTGACGGGGGTGCTCGAAACCCTCGACCTCAGCCACGCCACGGTCCACAAAATTCGTCAAAACCTGGCCTGGGCCTTTACCTACAATCTGGTGGCCTTGCCCTTGGCCGCCGGAGCCCTGTTGCCCAGCCTGGGGGTGAGCCTGCCCCCCGCTGCAGCCGCCGCCCTGATGGCCTTTAGCTCGGTAACAGTGGTGGTCAACTCTCTCCTGCTAAAGCGATGGGGGCGGCAGCACAGCCAGACCAACTAGGGGTGCTTTCCCTGGGCCAGTGCCCACCCCCTGTTCTAAACTTAGACCCAGAGTTCCAAATCATGACCCAGGCCCCTGACCATCCCCCCCGGTTACGGCCACCGCCCACCACGGCCAGGGTCATGGCCACGGCATTCCCCCACCGATGGATAGATCCCCCTGCCCAGGTTAACTCAGCCATGACTACACCCCCGCCGGATGCACCGGTCTTTGCCCCAATCTTTGATGCCACCACCTACGTGCAGCAGACCGCTGCTCTGTTGGGGTTGCCCATCCCCGCCGCGATTGAGGCGGGGGTCATTGCCAATTTTGAGCAGATTCAGGCGATCGCCCAACCCCTGGTTGCCCTGAATCTCCCTGAAGCCCTTGAAAGTGCCACCACCTTTGCCCCATGACCCAGTTTCGGGATGGCCTGGCCCGGGCCGCCGCGATTAAAGCCGGCGAGCTGTCGGCGATGGAGGTGCTAGAAACCACCCTAGCCCAGATTCAGGCGGTGAATCCCCAACTCAACTGCTTCACCCACCTGACCGTGGAACGGGCCCAGGCCCAGGCCGCCCGGGTAGATGCCGCCCTGGCCGGCGGCCAGGATCCGGGTCCCTTGGCCGGAGTACCCTTTGCGGTTAAAAACCTGTTTGACATCGAGGGGGTGGTCACCCTGGCTGGGTCGCAGTTGAATCAGACCAATGCTCCCGCCCGCCAGGATGCCACCGTGATTGCCCGGTTACAGCAGGCTGGGGCGGTGTTGGTGGGGGCGTTGAACATGGATGAGTACGCCTACGGTTTTGTCACCATCAATGCCCACTTTGGCACCACCCCCAACCCCCACGATCCTCAGCGCCTGGCGGGTGGATCTTCAGGCGGGTCAGCGGCAGCGGTGGCGGCGGGGTTAGTGCCACTGACCCTGGGCTCCGATACCAATGGGTCCATTCGGGTACCCGCCGCCCTGTGCGGGGTATACGGGCTCAAGCCCACCTACGGGCGACTGTCGCGGGCCGGGGCCTACCTGTTTTGCGCCAGTCTGGACCATGTGGGGCCGCTGGGCCAATCGCTGCGGGATGTAGCCTTGGCCTACGATCTGATGCAGGGAGGCGATCCCCGCGATCCGGTCTGTACCACACGCCCCCCGGAAACCGTGAGCCAGGCTGGAGACGAAGACCTGAGCGGGTTACGGCTAGCGCGCCTGAGCGGCCACTTTGACCGGGGGATGGAGCCCGCGGTACGGGCCGTCCTGGATCAGGTGGTAGCCGCCCTGGGGATCACGACCACGGAGGCCATGCGTCGCGTCGA
>DVEE01000459.1 GCA_015295885.1 Leptolyngbyaceae cyanobacterium M65_K2018_010 | reverse complement strand
TATATCAAAAACATTTGGAACAGCAGCGACTGCAAATCCGCCACCAAAAATCGGATTCATGATGGAAAAGTCACCAGTGGCACCAGGACTAACAAGTGCAGATCCCACAAAATCAATTTGTGTTTCCGAAAAAACTCCTTGCCCTGCAATAGTATAACTGCTCCCAAAAGTAATAGCCTCAGCAGGAGCACTAAAGGCAAGAATAGTAAGGGCTACAGAGCCTGTGAATACAGAAAATTTTAAGTTCATCGGGAAGAATCTCCGTCAAACCTATGAATTGCCGGAACAGCAGGTTACAAATTGACCGAGTATCACACAAACAAGTAGAAGGTTTGAAGTTAGCCTTGTACGTCAATTAGGACTTACGGCATATTTCAACTCACTGTTAACTGTCAAGATGATACTTGGTTGGTAGTGCAATCCTAAAGATGGGTAGACTTCCCTACGGTCTCTAAGAGAGACCTATACTATGCATCTGAGTCTACGTTAAACTACTGATACTGGTTTGGCAAGCTTCGGCTCAAGCTTAATGGCTTCTTTAAATAACCATGCCAGGATGTAAAGCAACAAAACTGAACTAAGCAGGCTCTCCTAAGGTGTTTGGCAATAAGCTTGAGTTATATCCAGTCTGGTAGGGATTTCAGCCCCTCAGTCAAATCAAAGTGTATCATTCTATACAATGAAACTGAAGCCCACTAGGTCCGCTAACCAACTGGGTTTCAGCTGATTCCAATAAACCTTTGAGTCAGCCCACGGGTAGCAAAGCTAGCTTGGGAGCCGTTTCCTTGGCGATCAGGCCAAGCAGGGGAATCTTGGCAATCCACAGTCGTTCTAAGGTTTGCTCTAACTGAGCCGATTTCACCGTGCCAAGATGGGATATCAGAGCCAATCCGCTGGCTTCGGCGGCTATTAGCGCTGCATCGGCATACTCGGCAAAGGGCGGGGCGTCATAAATCACCAGGTCAAAGTAGCTTTCGGTTTTATTTCTGAACTGTTTGATCCGCTCAGAAGACAACAACCGCACCGGGTCCTGGGTTGCTGTGCCAGCGGTGAGCACAAACAGATTTGTCTCCACGGGTGATCGTTTGATGACCTGCTTTAGGTCAAGCTCTCCGGCCAGAATATTGCTAAACCCCTTCTCATTGGGCAACTCAAGAAAGTTATGTAGGTGGGGAAAACGAAAATCTGCATCAATCAACAACACCCGTTGGCCCATTTCGGCAAGGGCCCAGGCCAGGTAGGCCGCTGTAGTCGAGTCGGCGACCTGGGAATCGGCAGAACTGATCACTAGGGAAGTAATCGGCTTGTCGGCATCAACCCGTTGTAGATGAGCGGCCAAGGACCGGAAGGCTTCTTTGAAAGCATGCATCCCATGGGTGGGAACCGCACCGTTACCGAGGGAGGTTTTACCCTGGCCATTGGTGGTGGTTGGAACCCCCTCATACAGGGACAGCAGGTGGGCTTCATCATAGCCTTTCTCAACAACCTCGTTGTGGGGAATCAACCCCAAAATGGGTACGGGGGTAATCCGCTTCAGGTCGCTGGGAGTGTAGACCACATCTTTCTGGGCATCGAGCAGCAACGCCACCCCCACCCCCAGTAGCAAACCCAGCACTAATCCCAGCCCCACATGGCGTGGCAAACTGGTGTTGCTGGTGGTTAGGGTGGGTGGAGTAATCAATTCCCAGGGTAACTCCCGCTGGGCAGCTTCGATTTGCAGGGTTTCACGGCGAGCCAAGAGCTGGGTCAGGTTTTCGGTGGCGATGGCCAGCTCTCGCTCTAAATCGGTGAACGCTCTGGTTACCCCAGCCAAAGAATCTACCTCGATGTTGAGTGAGGCCAGGGTTTGGCGGAGGGCAGCTTCTTTAGTGGCCAGCCCTTCCAACTGAATCGCCAATTCTTGCTGGGCATTGCTGCCTTCCCGGGCCAGCAACCGTAATAGGTTCTGCCGTTGTTCCTTCAAAGCCTGTAAATCTGGGCTGGTGTCTAAAAACAGAGTTGAGGCGGCAGCAATTTCATTGTCTAAACGCAGCAATTCTTGGATCAGAGCCTGGTAGCGTGAATTATTGCTCAAGACCGGGGAAACGGCAGAGTCTTGGGGCTGCTGAATAAGCTGCTGCTGCAGACTATCGTAGAGGTTCAGGGTACCTTCTAACTCAACGAGTACATTTAAATACTCACTTTCGTAATTATTTATTTGTGAGCTTAACTGGCTGCCTCTGGCATCGGGGGTAATCAAGTTGTTGTTTTGCCGCAGGGCTTGAAGCTCAATTTGCAGGGCATCGACCTGCCTCCTAACATCTGGCAGCTTTTGGTCTAGGAAATCAATCCCTTGTTGAATATCTCGCTGGCGAGACTCCAAGCCATAATCGAGAAACCGCTGAGCAATGAGACCTGAAATTTTTTGTACCTCTTCAGGATAGGATCCAGAAAAATGAGTTTTGAAAATACGGCTGGCTGGAGAATAGTTGTTTCTGGCTTCAGTTAACTGAATATACAAACTATTTCTGAGCGCCTTATAGCATTGCTCAGTGACATCTACAGCCATTGAGCCAAGACTGGCTGCGGGGTTTCTACATAGACTGAGGTTCTCAGCCAGAATTTGCTCAACCACAGGTTGCAATACCCCTGGGCTGGTTAAGATTTTGACCTGATCTTCCAAAATTAAGGTGGTGTCAGTGCGCTGCAGAGGCAAACCCACGACGGAGTTAG
>DVEE01000330.1 GCA_015295885.1 Leptolyngbyaceae cyanobacterium M65_K2018_010 | reverse complement strand
TCCAGCATACCCGACGGCCATTGCCCCAATCGACCTTTATTTGGAGGCGATGATGTGGATATCGACGCTGGGCAGTAGTCGCATTAATCGCTGCACAATGGAACCTTGGATTAGGAGATGCCAGCGCGATCGCACCCAAGGGGGCGTTTGGGTTTTTCAGGAAGGTTTGCTGCCTCCACCGAAGGGCGTCACAAGGTAGCAGGATAGGGAGTTTCCGGGGTTAGGGTTGGCTCCCTAGCTTAGGCCTAGGGCAAATCATAGAAAACCCGCAGCGGTCACACACTATTTGATAGAATGTCATCTATAGGAAAATTTGCTGGCCGTCCAGGAGGCAAAACGTTGATTCACGCTACGTTACACCAGCTTAAAGTATTCGAGGCTACGGCCCGCCACGGCAGCTTTACCCGCGCTGCCGAAGAACTCTACCTCACCCAACCCACCGTTTCCATTCAGGTTAAGCAGTTGACCAAGGCGGTGGGTCTGCCGCTGTTCGAGCAGATTGGCAAGCGCCTCTATCTGACCCAGGCTGGGCAAAAGTTGCTGGAAACCTGCCAGGAAATTTTCAGCGGGCTGGACCAGTTCGAAATGGCCATTTCTGATCTTAAGGGCCTGAAGCAGGGGCAACTCAGGTTAGCCGTCATTACCACTGCTAAATACTTTGTACCTCGCTTGCTAGGGCCGTTTTGCCAGCGCTTCCCTGGCATTGACATTTCCCTTAAGGTGACTAACCACCAGAATATTCAGGAGCGTATGGCCAATAACGATGATGACCTCTACATCATCAGTTCCCTCCCCGAGCAACCGGACCTGAAGATTTATCCGTTTTTAGAAAATCCCCTAGTGGTGATTGGCCCTAAGGACCATCCCCTGGCGGGCAAGTCTAACGTACCCATTCAGGCTCTCAACGGTGAACAGTTTATTATGCGAGAACCGGGGTCGGGCACTCGCCATGCCGTGCAGAAGCTGTTTGCCGAGCACAATGTCGATGTTAAGGTGCGGCTGGAGTTGGGGAGTAACGAGGCGATTAAGCAGGCGATCGCTGGGGGACTGGGTATTTCGGTGCTCTCTATGCACACCATCATCTCCGAGGGCACCCGCGGCGAATTTGCCATTCTCGACATCGAACACTTTCCCATCGAGCGCCACTGGTATGTTGCAAGCCTGGCGGGCAAGCAACTTTCGGTGGTGTCCCAGGCCTTTCTTACCTACCTGCTGGAAGAAAGCCATGCCATGGTCGAAAAGTGCCTCCCGGGCATCAATCATCTGCCCGGGACATCCCAGGCATCATTCCCAGCTCAATCTGCTGTCGCTACGACCGCCCCCCAACCCACCAGTGCCAAGACCCTCTCCAAGACTACTCGGTAAGGCCCACCCAATCTTGGGCCCGATCAATTCAGCTAGCTGTCAGCCCTAGTTTTGGAGTTGGCCGTGTGAGCTGAGTGAGTCTCCCCAGGGGCTGAGGGTTGCCCCTCACTCTTTCCTTCGTAGAGACTGGCCAGCCGATCTTGCATATCCTGTAGCCAACTACTGTGCTCGCTACGAATGGTTTCTTCGGTTTTGGTGACCAGCTTTTCAAAGTTGGTGGGGTCAGCCTTTTCGACCGAATTGAGGGAGTACCACCAGGTGCGGATATCGTAGAGAGCGTCAGCGGCCTGGTTGTAGCCGACCAGGGTGACCTCTACCCGGCGATACTCCAGGTAGTTGATCAAGACTGCGGCTAACGCAGCGGTAACGGCCACCCAACTTTGAAAACCAATGGCCGCTAACAAAGTCCCGAATCCGCCAAAAATGTACACACTGGTTTGCAGGACTTGATACTGGCGATCGTAACTTTTGGCCTTGCGGCGGTACCAATCAAACTGATCCTCTAGGCGGTAGCGAATGTAGCCTTCAGGGTCCAGGGGGCCATAGTGCTTGGGGTCGAGAGATTCATCCCCATTGGGCGGAGATGCCTGGGTAGGAGAAGTGGGGTTGACCGGTACTTCCTTAAACCCAAAGAGAAACTCCCAGATGCCCCCTAGCAAGCTCAGCACCCAATTGAGCAGGTGACTCAAGACTAGCAGGACAATACCCAACTGCACTTGGGTCTCGCCCTGATTTTCGTAGGGTGTGAGTGCCTTTTGATGGGCCGCACTCCCCTTTAACCGTTCGCTGACCAGGTTTAATTGCTCCGCTAACAGGGCATTGCGATTGGCATCGTAGGGTTTAATGCCCGTGCGGTAGTAAAAAATGGCCATCTTAATGGCTTCGGCACTGCCCCGCAGCAAAACCCAACTGTTGCCGCGGCTAAACTTCACCGAAAAGGCCCGCAACCCGGTCATTAGGATAGGAATCAGGATCAGCAGAAAAGTAGTAACGGCCAGGCCCCAGTAGGCCCGTTGAATCAGGTTTTGGAGCGAGAGTCTTTTTAGGGTATCCAGGGCGACGCCTTGGGTCTGGGCAACCTGGTTTTGGATAATAGGCTGAGTTACAGCGAGGAAAACCACCAAAACCCCCAAACCACCCAATAGGCGCTCTAGTACCAAGAACCGGGCCTGGGCCTTAGAGGCATTGGCACTAAACACCTCATGCCGTTCCCAAGCACTCTTGAGCAGGTCAACCGAAATAGGGTCGGGTTCCCTAGGGATAGCGATCTCAGCGTTAGAGGTGGAGGGGGAGGCGGGCTCAGGGGAGGATTGGGTCACAGGAGCAGAGGCTAGGCATCTGGGGCAAAGTATTTGCGAATGCGATCGCGCA
>DVEE01000036.1 GCA_015295885.1 Leptolyngbyaceae cyanobacterium M65_K2018_010 | reverse complement strand
GGGGTGCCCAAATCATCCACCGAGCTGGTTTTGCAAATCATTAGAGTGTTGGGGTGTTGCTGCAACTGCTGCATCAGCTCAGCGTGACCTGGTTCGTTGGGGAAGTCGCGAAAAATGTCGATGCCAATCACCGTAGGTTGCAATGCCTGGAGGTTGGCGATTGCCTGGGCCAGGCTGCGATCGCTGACCGGCCATTCCTGCAGGGTTTGCAGGTCATAGTCGGTAATGCCCACCACCAGGATGCGGTCGTCGCCCCCCCGGTCGGGCTGCTGCTGCATCAGGTGGTCGTAGGCGGCCAGTTCGGCATACTCTAGCCAGCCCAGGTAGCGCAGGCCCAGGGTAGCTCCCGTGATCAGCAGGCTGGTGGCTAGCAGGGGGCGGACCAGCCGCGCCATCGACGTGCCGGCCTGGTCTAACCAGGCGGGGCGATCGCTCAACCAGGGCAACCGAAATAGGGGCATGGGGCAGGAGACCGAAGACGGTTCTCTGTCGATTATGGGCTACAGACTTGGGAATGGGCTAGAGAACGGAGGGAGTAGAAATATTACGGATGATGTCGAAGCGGATTCATGCCTTGACATGATCCAGGCTCTAGGTTGGAAAATTTTGATCTGATATGCTGGTGGGCAATCACCCGTTCCTGAAAAATCCCACGGTCAATGGAGATTCTGACCGGAAATTAAGGCTTATTGATTGAATCTTTATTTTGAATCGGGCTTTTGCCAACTCTCAGGGTCGCCCCCCGGCTTCCATGCCCCCGGGCTTAGTCTTAGTTTACCGTTCAAGCTTGCCCCTAAGGGCTGACTCGATGCCCATTTTATCCCCCCATCCCTAACCAGGAGCCCCCTTATGCCACGGCTTTTCTTGCAACCCCTAGCGCTCAACCTATCGGTGGCCCTTGTCGGTTTACTCAGTTGGGGCACGGGCCTACCCGCCCAGGCCCAACTCAGCACCGAACTTAGCTTTCAGGCTCCGCCGGTGGGGTCTCCCGGTAACCGCGAGGCTGGCGGCGTGCGGAGCGATACCTGCGCCAATACCAGCGAGCAGGCTGGTCTCACGGCCCTGGTGCCAGCCACCAACGTGGGGCTAACCACCCAGGCTACCCCCCAACTGTTTGCCTACATTCCCACCAACAATGCCATTTTTGCCGAGCTACGGCTGATTCAAGAATCCACCGGCGACGAAGTGTACATGGCCAATGTGTCGATGCCGGCGGTATCTACCCCAGGGGCCGCCTACGCCCACCAGGGCTCGATCCTCAATCTGTCCCTGCCCGCTTCGGTGACCCTAGCACCGGGGGAAAACTATCTGTGGGCGCTGATGCTGGTGTGCAATCCTGACAACCGGGCGGAGGACATTGTGGTGACGGCGGTGGTGCAACGGGCGGATCAGGGTTACCTGAGTACCCTCTCGGCGGAGGTGGGCAAGCAACTCTCTGCGGTGGGTACCGCTTCGGAGGGCGAAAAGCTGATCACCTACAGTTCTGCCGGGCTATGGCAGGATTTGCTCACCGAGCTATTTGCTCTGGTGAAAGCGGATCCGGCCACCTACGGGCCGGTCTGGCGGGATTTGTTGACGGATCAGGGGTTAGGTGCGATCGCCAATGCGCCGCTCTATTCCAGCTCGCTGACGGTAGTTGCTCCCTAGGGGGTTGACACTGCATTAAAGCTGGTGGGCAATACCTACCCCAGGGCCACTCGGGAGTTGTGCTTGACTACTCGGGCGCTCTCTAAAAAGCCACCTCCCAGCCACAACCGCCAGAGAGTGAACTCCCTGGCTCACCGCAAAAGTCTGCTAAAGCAGACTGAAATGTTGGTCCCGAATCCGCTTCAGCGGATTTCAGCTTTGAGCCTTGGACTTCCGGTCCTTGGCTCAGCGGTTAATCCAAGCTCGCCCCTAAATCTGTCCTACCTTGACAGGGCTGGCAGTGCCACCCCCACTAACGCTGGTCGCTGTGTAGCACGGGCAAGGTCTTTGCTGGGGATCTACTCGCAGGTTCTGCTTTGTTACTTGGGAGTTCTGCTGTGTTGCCGGCAATTTTGAAACGGTCTAAGCTGGCTAGGAGAACCGGCGGGAGAGCGAGGACAGCCCTAAACCCCAGACACCATTAACCAGGGCCGTTACCTTCTGCCCTTTTCCATTTTTTCCAAAAAGGAAAAGGGCGCAAAAGGAAAAATCAGTATTGAATACTACAAAATTCCCATGTTTCACTAAAATTAATTACCTTGTCAATAATCTTAAAAAGGTTGCTAGGGTAATCAATTTTCCCCTAATGCTTTTGGGTGTATACTTGGATTCAATTTAATTTATTATCCAGGATGCCATCTACCATCCTGTGTATTAAGGACTAATGCATTCATTGGAAATTAAGGGTTTTCCAATGAATATGGCAACTACGACAAGAAATGTGCTCACTCCTTCAGGTGAGCATTAAGTCCAATCAGGACTTAGAGTTCAGCAAGTACTTTTCTTTAGAAGCTGCACCAGATTAGCCACGCTTATCTGAATTTCTTTTAGAGGTTTAGCTTTCTGGCCTTTGTTTCAGGTTTTCTTGTTCGGAGAATTAATAGTTCTTGTGCTTGCTTATCAGTTTTCCCGGTCTTGGTGAGTTGTTCTAATTAGAGCAACTCATCCAGATGTTAGGGCTCTTCTGGATATCTGGTGATAAGCCAAGCTTATGCCGGGCCTGATAAGGGTTTCAGCCCTTTTAGCGGCAGTAAACTGTATCTTGCTATACGGTCT
>DVEE01000313.1 GCA_015295885.1 Leptolyngbyaceae cyanobacterium M65_K2018_010 | reverse complement strand
GGAGGGTAGGGGGTGAAGGGTGGAGGGTGGGGGGTTAGGGGGGGAGGGGGATTGTCCACTTTGGGGCGTTGGCGTTATTGATCATGCTGGTGAGCATTTTTTGAATTGAGGTGTAGTCTTTCCGAAGATCAGGGCCTGTCTCCGCAGACATATAGCCACATTGGACAGCGAACGATATCCAGGTTTGGGTTTCGGCGGCTTCTGCTAAAGAATCACTCAGTTTTGCGATGAAGGCGGGTTGATACATTCTTTTACGCCAGGCTTCAGCTAGGTTGGCGCAGACAGAACGGGAAGATCGCCGCATTTGATCGGTTAGGGAATAGCGCTCCTCCTTGGGAAACTGCCCAGAAATTTTAAAGATATCCATCGCTGACCGAAAGGCTATTTTGTAAACCTCTAACTCTTCATGGTCTTGCACCAGCCCTCGCGTCATCGCAAATCTCCACCTATTTACCCTTCACCCTTTACTCTTCACCAAAAATAGCCGTCCCTAACCGCTGTAGAGCGAGTCATTGGGTCATAGTCCAATAAGAACTCCCTCGATACCGCCCCTGCCCCCCGCAGCCGCTCGACCTCTTCGGCGCGAATCTCGGTATCGGTGGAGAGCAGTATCACCTGGTGGCTGGCCTGGGGAAAGTAGCGTTCTACTAGATGACTCCGGTGTTCGGAGTCAAGCCGGCCCAGGGGGGTGTCGATGGCCACGGGGAGCTGCCGACCGGAGGCGTTGGCGAGGCCCCATAGCAGGGCAATGGCGAGAACCTGCTTTTCGCCCGCGGAGAGGCGGTGTTTGGGTAGGGGTTCACCGTTGGGGTCGTAGAGGGCAAGTTTGAAGGTTTCGGTGTCGATCTGCACCCGGTGTACAAAGTCGGGTTTGCGCAGCAGGTAGAGAAAGTGCTGGGTGACCCGGTCTTCCAGGTGGTTGAGTTTGTGCAGCTTGAGTTTTTGCTTGAACTCCGCCAGGGTTTGCTTGACCTTAGCAGCGGCCTGGATCAGGTGGTCGGTGTTTTTGCGGTCGATAGCGAGTTGGCTGTAGCTCTGCAAGTCCTTTTTAGTGCGATCGAGGGCCTGGTTGATTTGGTTAAGCTGTTGCTCAGCGTTGCTGTAGGCGGTGGTGACCTGGGCTACCCTAGCCTGGGCGGCTTTCACCTGTTGGGAGAGCTTTTCGTAGATTTCTTCGGTGGCGGCACTGGCCAGGTAGCGATCCAGGGCTTCGAGGTCGGCCTGGCGCTGCTGACAGGCTTTCAGGTGCTGTTTCGCCTGGCGCTGCTGGTCGGGCAGGGTGTGGCCCAGGGTTTGTTCCAATTGGTGCAGGTGATGGCTCTCGGCGTTTAGGTAAACCCCCGTGGTGGGTCGGGCCAGGGCAGCCTGGCGACGGGTCAGAAAAGCTTGGATTTGTTGGGCGGGCTGCGGGCCTAGAGACTCTTGGGCAAACTCTAGCAGAGCCTGGTTTTGTTCGCTCAGCAGATCCTGGGCCAACTCATACTGCCGGTGGCGCACTTCGTCGTGGGCCTGGGTTTGGGCGGCGGCCAAGAGGGGTTGAATCAACGCCAGGGGTAAGGCACCGGCGGCCAGTTCCCGCAGTTGGGTCTGATGGCGTTCCAGTTCGGCTTCGAGCTGGGCGCGCTTGGCTTCGAGTTGGGCTTTTTCGGCGGCGATTTTGCCCCCTTCCGCCAGAAACTTTTCCTGGGCCTGGTGGAGTTCCCGCTCGGCCCATTCCCTTTGGTTGGTGAGGGAGGCCAGTTCCTGTTTGGCTTTGCCCTTTTGCTCGGTGAGCTGGTGGATCTGGGTTTCGATGGCTTCGATAGTTTGCCGGTCTTTGACGTTAGCCAACTGCTTGCGTTTGCGGGCCACCAGCACGTCCAGGTCGGCATCCAACCGTTCGGGCAGTTCCAGACCTAGGAGCGATCGCATCGCCTGCACCACCCCACCGGGCAACTCCTCCTGATCCGCCAGTGCGGCCACCTGTTCGCCATCAAACAAAAACAGGTTGGCAATGCCCAGGGGCAATAGGGCCTCTATGCGCTCATCCCAGCCTTTGATCAGGTCTTCCGCCAACTGGCCATCCTGGTAGACCTCCAGGGTGTCGCGGCCATTTTTAGGCAGCGATCCCCACTGGCGGCCAATGCGCAGCTCCGTCGGTTGGGGCGCCAGGGTCAGGGTATGCTCCAGGGTGAGTTCTAGCCGAGTCACCTGATCCCCGGCCTGGCGATTGCGGCACTGGTTGAGAAAGTCGGCATAGGCCAGGTTGCCCCGGGTGGAACATTGCGCCCGCTGTCCGTAGAGTACCAACCGCAGGGCATCCATGAGGGTGGTTTTGCCGCCACCGTTGAGCCCCCCAATCAGGATGATCGGCTGGTGCACCTTGCCCACGGTGTTGGGCCGCAGGTTCAGCCGATGCCGCCCCTGGTAGGGACCAAAGTTTTGCAGGACGAGGGATTGGAAAAGCATGGGAAGGGGAGGGGAGGGTGGGGAGGGGGAGAGAGTGAGGGGTAGGGAGGGTGAAGGGTAGTCAGTGGCAGGGCGGGGGATAGCTCTACAACCTACAACCAATGACTACGACATACAATAAAAGCGTGATGACAGGAGATCGCGCGGGGGCCATGGCTGGATTACCGTTGGTTTTAAGTCTAGACCGGGTAAACCTAACCGATGACCAGTTTTATCATCTGTGCGAGGCGAACCCAACAATACCGCTGGAGCGCACGGCATCAGGAGCATTAGTGATTATGTCCCCTGTGGGTGGAGAAAGCGGAGCGCGGGAAGCCGGCCTGATTAGCTTGTTATGGCTTTGGAATCGACAAACTGGCTTGGGCGAGGTATTCAGCTCATCAACCCTGTTTAGGCTGCCCCAGGGAGGAGATCGCTCGCCCGATGTGGCCTGGGTCGAGCGGTCTCGCTGGCAGGGGCTAACACCGGAGGAGCGGGCTGGGTTTGTGCCTCTGTGCCCAGATTTTGTCATCGAGCTGCGCTCTAAAACTGACCCACTGCGCCCGCTTCAGGAAAAAATGCAGGAGTATCTCGCCAGTGGCCTGCGCCTGGGCTGGCTGATCAACCCTCAAGATCAGCAGGTGGAAATTTATCGGGGCGATCGCGCTTGGGAGACGGTGAACTATCCGGCACTACTCTCTGGGGAGGAGGTTCTTCCTGGCTTTGAGCTGCATTGGCCTCTGCCCACCGATCCCTCCTGACCATAATCCGCTTCTGGCTCTGCGGCTCTGGGCTGGGTGGCGAACCGCTGGCGGTTGAGTAAGACATCCAGCAAGACATCGCTATCGAAAAGCACTTGTTTCAAGCGTATTTCTCCTCAAGGTAATCGATGTAAGCGTCCTGGCCATCGTCTGAAGTGGACTGGAGAATGCCAATAAAGCTTTTTGTCCAGGGATGCAGGTCGGCTAACATCGTTTCAGCGGATGGGCTGGGTGGCCATGGGCCTAGGCTGGGGTTTAGGTTGGCTTCAGTCTCCTGCTGAATCGAGGCTCAGAGGATTTGAACCAACTGCCAGCGATCGCAAACGGGCAGTTGTACAACCTGCTGCTGTAGATCTTGCAATGTCATGGCTGATGGTCTCGCTACCTTTGGTGATCTAAATTTTAACGGCTCACCAACACCTCCTACTGTTACAGGGAGTTGCTCCACAGGTGGTGGTAGGTACTACCCCACCACCCCACCACCCCACTACCCCTCACCCTTCGGCAAATACTTGACCAGGGCTTGCATGACTTCGCCGGGCTGGAAGTGCAGCGGGCGCTCTGGGTTTGGGGCTGGGAGAAAGTGGGTCCATTCAAAGATTTCGGCAAAGCCGAGCTGGTGCAGGGCGATGACAATGGCGCTGACGGCGGGCTTGGAGCCGATGACGAGAATTTTGACGGGTTCAACGAAAACATTTGAAAAGGACTCTCAAGGTAAAAGCTTCTGACTGGCTTTTCAAACATTTTCGCGGTCAGGGTGGGGGTAGCTGTGGAGCTTGAGGGTTAGTTCGAGGTGGACTGGACCGGAGGATTTGGGGTTGAGGACGCGGGCACTGTAGCGGGCGGTGGATCTGGATTCCATAATCTTGTCAACCACTAGGATGTGTCAGTCTTTATCCTTGAAAATATCCACGTCGCAAAGACTGTTTTCCAGAAGTCACTTTATTTCAATAGTTGTAAGCATAGGTCATGCAGCTCTTTACACTTCTTGAGATTTTTGAATAAATTTGCTGCATAGGTATCTGGGAAAAGGGTATGAACAGCACTAATAAGAACATCAACCGATTGAGATGTTTTTCTTTTGATAAGCTTTAACTCGTCTTCTTGAAGATTGTCAAAGTTACTCAATATTCGATTCGGCAAAGAATAGAAAACCAAATGAGTTATGAATAAGTTCCCATGAACAATATAATAATGATCCTTGTCTTTTTTTCTATCTTCTTTTAAGTTGTCTAGCTCCTGGCCTATTGCACGCATTATTTTTACGATCTTCCATAGTGATGGTCCGGTTAGACCACCATTGAATAAAGCTCTATAGGGGACTTTTTCAATATCATCCCATAATCTACTGATTTTGCCCTTTGCAATTACTGAATAGCTCACATCAACAGATGAGCATGCCCTTGCTAAAGCCGCCTCTTCAATCTCAAATCCTTTATCTTTTGAATGTACTATTTCTCCTGATTTGTAAACATAGGTGATACCTTCAAGGCGCAGCTCATTTCTAATTCTTTCCTGTTCAGGATCAAGAGCTACGAAATCTCGACTATCAATCTTATTTTGAGTATTATTAGATCTCGTAACTTCCTTGTCAAAGTTCTCGGGGCAATTTTCTAGGGATATAAAGCGAATAAAGACTTTCGCTTGTTGAACTGAGTCTGGATACAAAGAGAAAGCCCTCGCTGCTGTTCCAACTGTCTGAGCACCATTAACAATTCGGATGTCTTTACATTCAAATACACCTGAATCCCGGTTTGCTCCGCCAATCAACTTTTTTCTGATTGAAGAGCACAAAGCTGTGATTCCATTATTGTAGTACCAAAAATTATGGGGTGATTCCTTTAAGGTTTCAAAAATTCCATTATTAACTCCTGTTTCGCCCAAATATGTACGGATATTAGGTGCAAAAAGGTTTGCGTTGTACTTCTCCCACCAATCTGCGAGTTCCGAAACGGTTATTTGCCCATAAAATGATTGGTAAGGCTCCCTAGTTTGGCCCCACTCATAAAGCATCACTTCAACATCAATGGGTAGTGCTTTGGTTCCTTGAGCTACTGCATAGTATATAGATTTTTGATCGAGAACCTTTGTGAAGATTACATCTGTGGCGTCATTATATTCTTTGAGGAAATCATCTAAATCCTGCTTCACATCAGAGCTTATTGCATCTTGTCCTGTATAGCTTAGAAGAAGCAATATTTTTGTTTCCGAATTGTTCAATGCCTCATCTACTTCATCAATCTTATCTTGAATTTTCTTATTGAAGCGTTCAAATTTAGCGCTAATTAGATCTTTGACTCCTTGTAAGAATTTCTGTAAATCACTCCTTGAAAAGCTGCCTGACCCATTTTGTTTCCACTTGGACTGTACTAAATAAAAAATTCTGGAGCTTTTGTGATAGTAAACTGCGTCGATTCCATTATCTTTTCCGCCATCTACAACCGCATTTGCTGACTCCTCGACAGAAATGCCTGTTAGATGCATAATTGAAAATGCTGCCAGACTTCTTGAGAGAAAAGTCACTTGCTGGCTTTCTGCGGACTTCTTGCTCCAGTCTTTCATGTTAATTTTGTCATCAAAGACTTGTTCAAGAAATGCGGTTATCTGTCGTATGTGGATGATGCTCATTTATTCTCTAAGTGCTTGATATGTTGTCTTTGATTTTAGGATTTTGGCTGTTCTAGGTTTACTACCGAAGCAAAGCATGACGTCGGCTTGCAGTCTATTATTCAATCCCCCACCGCTCTCTATGCCACCTCAACCCCTCCAAGCTCGGCATAAAACTTTCCTCCCTTGGTAGCTCAATCCGCTCTCCCTTAAACCCCATCATCCCTCGACTCTCCACCGCTGCTTCCTCTATAAAACGATCCCACGGAATCATAATGCGGTAATCGTCATCTACGCCAAACCAGCCGCGATCAAAGGCCCAATGGTGGTTTTTGCAGAGGGCCAGGCCATTCACAAAGCGATCATCCCGAAACTCAGAGAATGGCTGAATATGCGCCCCATCCACCATATTCACCCCATCCCAGCTCACCACCCGTAGCTTGCAAAAGGCGCAGCGTTGGTCATAGAGCTTCACCACGTTCCGCCGAAAAGCCGCATTGCGAACGAAGATCTGGTCTGCATCCTTGAGGTCATCCACGTTGTAGGTCGCGCCGCCCGAATCAAACAGTGTTTGCTGGATGGCGTCAAACTCGTCGTACTTAAACGACTCGGTAATCTCATTCCCCTTTTCAGGGAACCACGCCTGAATCAGGATAGTTGTTAGATCGTGTCGGCTTTGGGGGGCTTGCAGGAGGGCAAACAATTCCTCATCCAGGTAGGCGTACTTCACCGCCGATCGCAGCGCCGGTAGCGTCCGTAGCTTCACCCTGGCCTGAATCGCCGCCTCAAACCCAGGGTTCGGCATCAGGTGCCAGAACTTATCCCCCGTTAGGTGAAAGAAGGGCAGGGCAATATTCGAGTGGTGGTCGCTAGAGACAAACTGGTGCCAGAACTTGAGAAAGTTGGCCGTCAGCTCCGGGGAAAGGTAAACCTCATTGTGGGGAAATTTGCCTTTTTCAAACAGGTCGAGCACCGTCAGCAGCAGGATGGGCTTGTGGGGAGCGGTGCCACGGGCCTTATCGACCCGCAGGTTGGCAAACCTTTTGGCGTAGTAGGGTAAGTCTCTGACCACCATTGCTACCGGTTCTAGGCTTCTTGCAGCCCTTGGGCATACCTGGCATAGACCTCTCTAAGGTAGCCTGGTGGGTTTTGAAATTCATCGGTTTTTGAAATTTCCTTAACCTCTGCCAACCGCCCCGGAAACCAGCGGCCTACCAGTACGGCTTGCAGACTCTCCCGATACTTGGGAATTTGCCAAAAGTCGAACAGGTCTTCATCCACGTAGGCGTAGGCAATGGCCTGCTGCACCTCCGCCAGCGTCTTGAGCTTAATCTTGGCGGCCAGCACCGTTTCAAACCCTGGCCTGGGCACCAAATGCCAGAACTTACCACTCTTCATGTGGAAGAATGGCCGCGAAATGTCTGGGTTATGGCTGGCTGAGCCCAGGTAGCTCCAGTATTTGAGAAAGGTTTGGGTGAGTTGGGGTGAGAGAACAATATAGTTCTGAGGTAGCAGGTTGCGCTCAACCAGCTCCATCACCGCTAGCAGCAAGATGGGCTTGTGGGGGGCGACCCCGTGGGCACGGTCTACCCGCAGCCGCTCAAACTTGCGGGCGTAGTAGGCCAGGGCTTCCAGGTGGGGGCCAGGGTACGGCATGGGGAAATGGGTGAGGTGGGGCGATGCTTTGGAGCATACAAGGTTTTCCAAGCTTCATCACACCGGCCTCTATAGCACCACCGCTTCCTGCAAAATGGGGTCTCTTCGTAGCCCTTTGAGGCCGCCTAACGTCACCACATCTACCTTGCGGCCCAGCAGATCTTCCAAATCGTGAATCAACCCCGCCGGAAACCACGGGCTGGTCCTGGCCGGATCACACTCAATCAAAAAATCCACATCGCTGTACTGATCCGCTTCCCCTCGGGCCACCGAGCCAAACACTCGAACATTGAACGCCCCATGGGCCTCGGCAATGCGCAAAATTTCTTCCCGCTGAGGCAATAGCAGGTCTGCAATGCCATAGGTCGGCCCGTCAGGTCGGGGCAGATCGCGGCGGCAAAGGGTTGTGATCAGCTCAAGGACTTCTTTTTGGCTAGCGGGGGAGAGCTTTCTAAAGCGCTCTAGAACAGTCTGTTCCATGCCTTCAACGGGGATTCTGCCCGAGAGTATCGGTGGTTTGCAGCCAAGCGCGTGCCCAGGCCCAATCCGGCTCATCCAGGGCTGGCACCGGTGGTCGCCCATAGTCCATCACCAGGCCATACCCCGCCCGGTCGTAAAGTTGATCCAATAAGCCCTTTAAGTCAATTATCGGTTCCGGGTCTCCCGGCTTCAAAGGCAGCGGAAACAGGGGGATTTCATTTCGTAGGTTAAACCCATAGAGGTCGGCCTGGGGGCGCTGTTCGGCGCGACTCACCAAAATCCGATAGTGGCTCTGGATCGAGCCTGAGGTTAAGGCCATGGGTTCTCCCCGCCGGAGCAAATCAATTTCAACGAGGTGAGTCAGACTACTCAACACCGCTCGGCGCTTTGACCCATAGGCGTTGCGCCCAGTCCCTGGTCGTTTGTTCGTCGGCGATAACACCTCAAGCACCGTCACCCCTTCACCGGTCGCGACTAACTTAATCTGGAGATACCGTTCGCGCTGTTCAATCGGCATCGGCAGGGTGACCTTGATCGGCAGGGTGGGCGGCGGCATCACCGCCACCGGGCTGGGGTTAGCGATCGCGGCGGGTTGTCCCACGGTCACTTCTGGAATGCCAATCAGCAAGGCCTCATCCCCGCACAGGTCATAGACTCGCTGGTCAATGGCAGCTCGGTACTTTGGCATCAGTTGGGGATTGAGGGCATCGGCGATCGCCACAATCAACCGACTGTGCACCTCGGGCCACAGCTCAGGATTCTCTAAATAGGGATTCATCCCTGGAAAGGGTGATGGCATCTCACCTTCCCTCCTAACGGACAGAACCTTGACGGTTTCTCTATCTTAAGTCGAGGATAAAACCCTCACGCTCTGCGGGCGGCCAAGCCCGAGCGATCGCCCCCATGGAACTTAATGCTGCCTTCCACCTCATTGGCCGACTTCAACCTCAGCCAGCCACTGCCCGAGGCTTCATCGCACTCATCATTACCTTCCCAGGTAAAGTCAAAGCGCTCCCTGTCGCCATCCTGGAGAAATTCTCCATCCAGACCGCCAGCGACCAAGCCGAATTGAAACTCTCCAGTTCCCCCTGGATTGACCGTAATGTAGGCCTGCACCTCCATATTGAAATACTCCTCATCCCAAAGCTCCATGTCATAGATGTGCCAGGTTCCGACGATGGAGGCGGTTTTCTTTTTCGGCATCATTAGCTCCTCTTGCCTTGCGTTTAACCTCTAACCCTTGGGCGACAAAACCTGAGCCACCGACAACGTCAACCCTGGAAACTGAGGCGACTGTAGCACGCCATCCGCCCCTAATTCCTCAGTCTCATACCACCCATCCACCAGGGTTAAAACCGTTACCTTGGCCTTGGCCGGGTCCACAATCCAGTATTCAGGAATGCCCCGCGCTGCGTATTCCGAGCGTTTGTAGCGATAGTCGCGGTCTTCGTTCTCCTTCCCCGGCGATACCACCTCCACTACCAGCAACGGCGCAGGCATGTCTTCCGTAATCGTGCTACGGCGACTCCCCGCCAGGGCTGCCACCAGGTCTTCTCCCAGCACCATAAAGTCAGGAATTCGGACCCGTCCGGATACCACCAACTCGGTTTTACCCTGGCGTACCCGGTCAAAGGAAAGAACCTTTAAGAACTGGGCGATTAAATACCCAGCCACCAGCACATTCTCTTCACTCTCCGGCGGCATTTCAATAATTTCCCCATCCACAAATTCGCAACGACCCTCCGGGCCATCTTCCAGGCTCAGATAATCTGCCAGAGAGAGTTTAGTTATCACCATGGTCAGTCATTCCTCGGTTAGCTTCGCGTACCTTAGCCCGTCCCGCCAGTTTCTCTCGGATATAGTCCCCCGCACGGCTGCTCAAGTGGGCATGGGGCTTACCTTCTGGAGCCATTTCAACAATCTCCCCCCAGAGCAGTTCTGCCCTGCGATCGCCCAACATCCCCGCCTCAATCATGCGGTGGTAGTCGTCAATGCTCCACTTGACCGGCGTCAGCGTTGCAACCATCTAGCCCCCCTGCGCGTCATGGCTAAATAGATCTAGTAGCCAGCGGGTAATGGTGGCATCATCTTCGTGCTGAGATCGCTCCAGCGCCATTTCCAGCGTCGTCATCGCCAATCCGGGCAACGCTTGGGACTCCGTAATTTGACCACTGCGGCGATCGGCAATCTCAAAGGCAATCACCTGAGCCGCCTGTACATCCACCACCCAATATTCGGCGCTGCCCAGCCGCTCATACAGCAGCCGCTTCTTGCCCAAGTCGTCATTTAGCGTGGTCGAGGCAATTTCTATCACTAGCTGAGGCGCACCGTGCGTCAATACATCAATCGGTCGATTGTCGCGCGGCGGCAGGTCAAACCCCTGGCCCACATAAAAAGCAATATCCGGCTGAGCATCTTGCAAACCCGTTTTGCGAAACGTGGTGTTGGTCAGCTCCACCATGCGCAAGCCCGTCAACGTCGCATATAGCACCACCAGCGTTGAAACAATCGAGTTTTCCCGTCCGTGAAGCGCACCCAGGGGCGACATTTCTACCCTGATCCAGCCATGGTCAAAATAGCAGCGCGCCTCCTGCGGCACCCCAGAGGCCAACAGCGCCTCGTACTCCTCCCAGGTCGCCCGCACCCACTCATCCGTAACGATGGGTTGTGATACCGGAGCTGTGCCAACCATAACGCTCCCCACTATCCTCAGCGGTTTTTCCCATTCTACCCACCCATCACCCCACCACCCTCTACCCCACCACCCTTCACCCCACCGCCCTTCACCCCACCACCCTTCACCCC
>DVEE01000290.1 GCA_015295885.1 Leptolyngbyaceae cyanobacterium M65_K2018_010 | reverse complement strand
GGGGCTGGAGCGGACTGGCCCTGATGCCTAGGATGGGAAGGTAGAAGGCGGAAGGCAGAGGCAGAAGGCAGAAGGTAGAAAGGGAATCCCTGATGGGTGCAGGCTTTCCAAAACTGTGGGTCCTAGGCCTGTGACTGCCTTGGGGTACTGGCCGCAGAGATTAGGGAGGAGCCTTAAGGAGACTGGCCGGATCGCAGGCAATTGGGCGTTGGGCTGAACTTAAGCTAAAATACGGCCCCGTGGGCTGAGGTAACGGGGTCGGCCTGGATGACTGCTCACTGCTATGGTTCCTATTGTTTGTTGGTGAATGATGATGTCCCATACCCTGCTGATCAAAGCCCTACTACCGGCCCTGGGGCTGGCTGCCTTGGCGGTCGGCTGTACTCAAAATACAGCCACCGATGCGCCCATTGAAATGTCTGAAACCTCTATTGTGCTGCCCGATGACTCGGTCTGTCAGTTTGCTGGGCGTGGGGCTACCCTGTCGTACCAGGGTAAGCGCCTCAACTACACCTGCAGTGAAAACACTGGCCTGATCGGGGATATTGTGATTGCCAATGGCACGGAGATCACCCTGGAAAAGGCCACCATGAGCGGTACTACCATTACCGGTAGCGAACCCATGACCTTGATGATTAGCGCCATTGAACTGGCCGATGGCACCCGATGCTTCAATGCTGGCCAGGGCGCAACCCTGGTGGTTGAGGGCAAACGCCTGAACTTTACCTGCTCTGACACCGAGCCGATGTTGGGTCTGGTGGGTGACATTGTGCAGGAGGATGGCACCTTTAGCGTGGAAATGGCGACCCTGGATGGGACGACCGTAAAGTCCACCGAGACCAAGGCAATTAGCATTTTGTCTACGGTTCTGCCCTAGGTCAAAAACTGGCTCCCATGGGCTCTGTAGTGAGCAGGGTAAAGGACTCGACCAAGCTCACCGCCTGGTCTGGGGCCAGGTCTTGGCAGCCCTTGAGGGCGGGAAAAAGCTCCCCAATCAAGGCCGATCCGATCAATCGGTAGGCGCCAGAACGGCCCATCAGCCAGTCGGTGTAGAGGTTAGAGCCGGGAAACTGCGATCGCAGTGCCGAGTCTTGGAACTCCCCATAGTTGAGGCCGTAGGTCCGCCCTGGAAACAGGGGCGGCTGAATCGGTCGACGGTTTTGGGTAACCGGTGGCTCTGTTACCCCTTCCGTTGCAAACTCGGTGGCAAAGCATCGATTGGCCCCATCCCGATAGACAATCATGTAGGCCACGGCGGTTTCGCTCTGGTCGATGCGGAGTTCGGCCACGCTAAAGGTGGGGGGCACCACGCCGGGTACTACCACCTCTACCCCTAAACTGGTGAGTTGGCGAGTTTGCTCAGGCGAGAGCTGGGCCAAAAAGGCCCCGGCGGGTGGGGGCGGAGGGGCGGCTCGGTCGGGTTCCCCTGGCCTGATCTCGGCGGGGTTGAGGGGTTGGGTGGGGGTTGGGTTGGCCCTGGGGGCAGGGTCGCAACCCGTGAGCAGGAGCAGACCCAGCCCGACTACCAAGTTGCCCGTCGCCCACCTCACTGGCTTTAGCCGCCGTTCCATGGGGTGCTTTCCTCCTGACGCATAGGGGCCTAATCCCTCCTCCTCTCAGCCTAGCGGTGAAACCGTCGGAGATCAGGATACCGGAGTCAGGAGCCTTAGATCACCAACTAGACACCTGGCCGTGGCTGGGATGGCCCAGCCCCAGCCGATCCTTCACCCCTAGAAGGTGTAGGTTGAATCGTTTACAATCAAGCCACTGATTGGTGATAGCTCTGCCGGGATGCTAGATTCCTGCAGTCGGGTATCAACGCAAGGTGAAAAGTATTTATGCTTACCGTCTCTTATTACAAGCCAAGGTGATGCCCTTCGACAGGCTCAGGGCGAGCGGTTTTCAGCGCGTTCGGACTGAGCTCGTTGAAGCCCATTACTAACGCAACTTGTCTCGGGTTGAGTGGATACCCCTGAAGTCTTTCTTCCATCTTCATTCTTCATCCTTCTGCCTTTTACCTTCTGCCTGCTACGCACGGGCTACACCCTACATCCTTTCCCTACAGGAGCCTCGCCTTGGCTAAACTGCCACCTCTGTCGCTGCCGGTGAAGTTGGCCTATGGCGTGGGTGAATTGGCCGCGGCGGTGCCGGCCAGCCTATCGGCTTTTTTTGTGCTCTATTTCTTCACGACGGTGGCGGGGCTGACCCCGGCCTTGGCTGGCAGTGTTATTTTGATCGGGCGATTGTGGGATGCAATCAATGACCCGTTGATTGGTTGGCTCAGCGATCGCACCGTGTCGCCCTGGGGTCGCCGTTTTCCCTGGATGCTGGGAGGGGCGGTGCCGATGGCTCTCTGTGCCATGCTGCTCTGGACTGTGCCCCCCTTTGCCAGCCAGGGGAGCATTTTTGCTTACTACGTCGTCCTTTCGGTGTTTGCCTTTGCCGCCTTTACGGCGGTGCAGTTACCCTATACGGCCCTGGCCGCCGAACTGTCCGACGACTACGACGAGCGCACGACGCTGATTGGTACTAAGGCGGCCTTTAGCATTGGGGGCGGCATTCTGGCGCTGCTGATGGCTCAGGTGGTGTTTGCCGAAGTGCAGCAGCCAAAGCGGCAGTACTTTATTTTGGGAGCCCTGTCCGCGGTTCTGGCGATCGCCATGGTGGCCCTCTGCGTCCTGGCTCCGGTGGCCGTGATGCTGCTCTTCAGCAGCATCGTGGTGAACAGGCTCTCGAACTGCTTCGCCGCCTCGC
>DVEE01000435.1 GCA_015295885.1 Leptolyngbyaceae cyanobacterium M65_K2018_010 | reverse complement strand
TATACCGCTGGCTACCCAGGTGCCTCCGATCCTGCCGTCGGTATCTTCGCGGCTACTAACCAGAGCTACATTGCTCAGATCAGTTTCATTCCCGAAGGTTTCTTCCAGGCCGCCTTTGCCTATATGCACAATGACGGGTCTGATAACTTTGCCTTCAATAATACGGGTTCTCCTGCAGCCGCTGGCCCCGTTGATACCTACGCGGGTTTGGTCAACTTTGACTTCGGCAACTTCTTCATTGCCGGTTACGGGGCTTTCCAAAGCTTTGAAGGCGGTGACGACTTCAACTGGACCGCTGGTATTGGCCTCAACGACCTCGGTTTTGAAGGCTCTTCCGTCGGTGTCTACGGTGGCCAACTGCCTCAGCTCAGAGGTTACGAAAGCAACCCCTGGTTGATTGAAGGGTACTGGGCTATTCCCTTTAACCGCTACCTGACCGTGACTCCGGCCATCATCTACGGTGATGCCAACCTGTCTGGTCCGGATAACACCGGCTGGTGGGGTGTCGTTCGGGCTACCTTCACCTTCTAGGGTGATACCATCCTTTAGCTGAGCGAGTTGCTTAGCCCTTAAGAGCTCTGCTGCCTGCAGCAGGGCTCTTTACTTTATTAACAATGCCTTTTATGCATCCCGATACCCAGGCTATTCACACCGGTAGATCTATTGATCCTGCAACGGGGGCCCTGGTGCCCCCCATTCACCTGGCCACCACCTTTGAGCGAGGAGAGGACGGTACTTACCCCAGTGGCTATATCTATGGCCGCAGTGGCAACCCCAACCGCAATGCCCTGGAACTGGCCCTAGCCACCCTGGAACAGGGCGCCGCCGCCGCGGTTTTTGGATCGGGTTCGGCGGCTACCTTTGCCCTGCTGCAAGCCCTGGCCACGGGAGACCATGTGATTGCGCCTCAAAATGTTTACTTTGGGGTGCAGCAAATGTTGAGCCAAATCTTTCAACCCTGGGGGCTGCAATACACCCTGGTTGATACCACCGATGTAGCCGCCCTGTCCACTGCCCTGCGCCCCAACACCCGCCTGATCCTAATTGAGACGCCCTCTAACCCCCAGCTTGCCATTACCGATATTGGGGCCGTGGCGGATATCGCTCACCAGGCCGGGGCTTACCTGGCCTGTGACAATACTATTGCTTCTCCAGTGTTGCAAACTCCTCTGGCCCTAGGGGCTGATTTTGTCATCCATGCCACCACCAAGTACCTGGCTGGGCACAGTGATGTCATCGGCGGGGCTGTGATTGCTAAGGCGGTGAACCCTCTTTTTGAGCAACTCCGGTTAATTCAGAGTGTGGGGGGAGCGGTGCCCTCTCCCTTTGACTGTTGGCTCACCCTGCGCGGGCTGCAAACCCTACCCCTACGAGTGCGGGCCCAATCCCAATCCGCCTTAGCGATCGCCCAGTGGCTAAACCAACACCCGGCCATAGAACAGGTACTCTACCCCGGATTGCCCACCCATCCCGGCCATGGCATCGCCCAGGGCCAAATGTCAGGGGGGTTTGGCGGTCTGCTCTCGGTTCAGATCAAAGCCGGTGAGGCCGAGGCCCTAGCGGTTGCGGCAAAGGTCCAACTGTTCACTCGGGCCACTAGCTTCGGCGGCCCCCATAGCACCTTAGAACACCGGGCCTCCATGGAAGCTCCAGGCACCCGGACTCCCGCCAATCTCTTGCGTCTCTCCATCGGGCTAGAACACATTGATGACTTGGTCGCCGACCTAGACCAGGCGTTAGCGACCCTGTAGGGCTGGATGGCCAGAGCGCAAACCCGTCCCCATCCCCCATAGCCCGCTATACTGTCTGTCGGTTGATTCGTTTCTTGGTCGTCGCCTTTGGTCATCGCCTATGGAGTCCTCTTGGCTCGCTTCTGGAGTGTTGGGTACCCTCGGCACGCTACTTTTAGTTGCGCCCGCCAGAGCGGCAACCCTGCAGTATTGGTGGTTTGATGCCCAAAATAACCAGTTGGTGTTCACCACCGATAGCGAAGTTCAACCCCGAGCCCAGATGCTGCTCAATCCCACCCGCGTCGTCATCGACCTTCCCAATACCCAGGTCGGGGGCACTACAACCCGCCAAGGCGTGGGGGGAGCCATTCGGGAAGTCAGAGCTGGCCAATTCGATGGCCAAACCGCCCGTTTAGTGATTGAGCTGGCGGCTGGCTACAGCCTGGACCCTCAGGCTATTCGGATCCAGGGCATCCGTCCTAATCAGTGGGTAGTGCAGTTACCAGCGCCCATCGGGGCAACACCTGCCTCCCCCCCTCCCCCCGCTTCTGGGGAGATCGTCCCCCGTACCACCACCGTAGGTAACCAGGTGCAAGGCAACACAGGCGAGGGAGCCGAGGCCATCCTCAACGGTGTGGTCACCACCGGCGATGGTTTTTTGATAAAAATCAGCGGTACCACCCCTGACCCCACCGTGCGGATTACCGGCGATGGGCCTGATGATCGCACCGTGGTCATCGACCTGCCCAACACAGCCGTCGCAGCGGATTTGCGCCCCGATCAACTGCCGGACTTTCGCTACAGCATCATTGCCTGGGAGATTAGCCAACAAAGTACTAGCCCTCCCTCTACCCGCATTACCCTCAAACTTACCCCCGATAGCCCCGACTGGCGGGCTCTACGCAATAGCAGTGGGGTGATTGTGCTGCCCCCTAGCGGGGTGCCCATTGGCTCCATTCCCGATGAGCCGCCACCTACCGCCGCGACCTCCGCCCCCCCGCCAGAGCGCACCCGCCCGGCTACTCCG
>DVEE01000116.1 GCA_015295885.1 Leptolyngbyaceae cyanobacterium M65_K2018_010 | reverse complement strand
CACCCGCCAGGCTGAGAACACTCCAGAGTATTCTTCTCAGCCTGGTTATGGTCTTGGGGTTATTTTTGGGATTAGGTGCGCTACCAGCCCAGGCTCGGGATCAGTCTGCCACCTGGACGGCCCAGTCGATCCAACCCTACCTGGATCAGCTCAATCAGGCGGTGACAGAGTTTACCCTCGCCAATGGCATGAAATTTATTGTGCTAGAGCGAACCCAGGCACCGGTGGTGTCCTTCATGATTTACGCCGACGTGGGAGCAGTGAATGAAGCCGATGGTAAAACCGGCGTGGCTCACTACCTAGAACATTTGGCCTTTAAGGGGACGAGGCGGATCGGCACCACCAACTATGGGGCCGAAGAGAACCTATTAACCGCCATGGACCAGGTCTTTGCAGAGCTGTTAACAGCCCAAGCGGAGCAGGATACGACCCGGGTCACGGCGCTCCAGCAGCAGCTCCAGACCTTGAAAGAACAGGCCGCCACCTACGTGCAGCAGAATAAGTATGGCCAAATCATTGAACAGGCCGGGGGTGTTGGCCTGAACGCCACCACCTCAGCGGATGCTACCCGCTATTTCTATAGCCTGCCGGCTAACAAGCTGGAATTATGGATGTCGCTGGAGTCAGAACGGTTTCTGGAACCGGTCTTCCGAGAGTTTTTTGAGGAAAAGCAAGTCATTTTGGAAGAGCGCCGCATGCGGGTGGATAACTCCCCCATCGGCACGATGATTGAGCAGTTTTTAGAAACAGCCTTTACCAGCCACCCCTACCGCCGCCCTGTGATTGGCTACCAGGAGGATCTATACTCGGCCACCCGACAGGATATCCAGGACTTTTACGATCTCTACTACGGGCCCGGCAACCTGACCGCGGTGATTGTGGGCGATGTTGACCCCGCTGAGGTGAAACGGCTGGCGACCGCCTACTTTGGCCGCTATCCAGCCCGACCAGCACCTCCGGAGCCGGTGATTAATGAACCGAGCCAGACCGAACCCCGGCAGTTTACCCTAGAGCTAGCCTCCCAACCCTGGTATTTGGAGGGTTATCATCGCCCTGGGGTGAATCATCCTGACCATGTGATTTACGGCATGATCAATAGCCTGCTGGTGGAAGGGCGGACCTCCCGGCTTTACAAAGCAGTGGTGGAAGAGGCCCAGGTCGCCCTGGATATTGGTAGTTTAAATGGCTTTCCAGGCGACAAGTACGACAATATCTTTCTGCTCTATGGACTCACGGCTCCGGGGCATCGCCCCGAGGAGATCGGTGTGGTGTTTCGGCAGGAGCTGGCCGGTCAGTGCGGCTGAGTTAGATCGAGTGAGAACCCAGGCCAGGGCGGGGTTACTACGCAGTTTGGCTTCCAACAGTGGGATGGCCTCTTTACTGGCGGAGTACGAGGCTAAAACCGGGGATTGGCGTAATGTGTTTAGGGATCTGGATGCGATCGATCAGGTTTCTGCCCTAGATATTCAGCGGGTGGCCCAGCAGCTCTTTCAGACCAACCAACGCACGGTCGGCAAACTGATTCCCCCGGCCTCGGACTCCTAAAGCCCCCACAACGGGCTGCCCCGCTCAACGGAACCGCAAGCAGTTGGCTAGAACAAACACGAAGCAATGAAAAGATTGATAGGGTTTCGCCGTTGGATGACAAAACGCTGGCTGTCTATGCCGGTGCTGATGCTGGTGGGCGGATTACTGGTGGCGGTACTCGGGTGGCAAACCCCAGCCAATGCCCTGACTCCCCGCCACTACGATGAGTTGGAATTCCCGCCCCTGCCGCAGGTGCAGATTCCCTCCTTTGAGCGCTACGAACTGCCCAATGGCCTAGTGGTCTATCTGATGGAAGACCATGAACTCCCCCTGGTCAGCGGCTCAGCCACCTTTCGAACCGGGTCGCGCTTTGAACCCGCTGACCAGGTTGGGTTAGCCAGCTTGACCGGGGAAGCCATGCGGCTGGGGGGAACCACCCAGTTGGATGCCGATGCCCTCAACCAGGCCCTAGAACAACGGGCGGCGGCGATTGAAACCAATATTGACATCGCCGCTGGCAGTGCCACCTTTAGCGCCCTTAAGGAAGACACGGAAGCGGTTTTGGCCCTGTTTGCCGATGTCATTCAGCAGCCAGCCTTTGCCCCAGACAAGATAGATCTGTTGAAACGACAATACAGCGGTAGCATTGCTCGCCGTAACGACCCCCCCGATAGCATTGCAGCCCGCGAATTTCGCAAGCTGGTCTATGGATCCGCCAGTCCCTACGCCCGCACCATGGAGTACAGCACGCTGGATGCCATCCGTCGCGATGACGTGATTGCCTTTTACCAGGCGTCCATTCGCCCGGAGCAGACCATTTTGGGAATTGTGGGGGACTTTGACAGTGCCACCATGAAGCAACTGGTTGAGCAATACTTTGGCGATTGGCAAGGGACGGGAACCCCGCTAGAGGTTTCTGAATTGCCAGCAGTTACCCAAAGCCAGGCGGGTCTGTTTACCGTGGACCAACCCCAACTCACCCAGAGTTATATTCAACTGGGGCATCTGGGTGGACAACTCAATGACCCCGACTACGCCGCCCTGGCGGTCATGAATGAGGTGCTGAACGGGTTTAGTGGTCGCCTATTCAACGATGTGCGATCGCGCCAGGGACTGGCCTACTCGGTTTATGCCCTGTGGAGCCCACGCCATGACTATCCCGGTTTATTCCTTGGGGGTGGCGAGACTCAATCGGGCGCAACGGTGCCTTTTATTCAATCGCTGGAAGCAGAGATTAATCGCATCCGCACTACCCCTATCTCCGACAATGAGCTGACCATGGCCCAGGACTCGGTGCTCAATAGCTTTGTGTTTAACTTCCAGAGCCCTGACCAAACCCTCAGCCGCTTGATCCGCAATGAGTACTACGGCTACCCAGCGGACTTCATCTTTCAATTTCAAAACCAGATTCAGCAAACTACGGTGGAGGAGGTTTTAGCCGCCGCTCAAAATCGGCTGAATCCCGAGCAACTGGTAATTTTGGTGGTAGGCAATCAGGCGGCCATCCAACCCACCCTCTCTACCCTGGCCCCCCATGGTCCCGTCACCGCGGTGGATATCACCATCCCTAAATCCGGTGCCTAGGGCTGGGCCCAGGCCATCCACCGCCCCCAGAGCTTAATTGAGGGTAGGGAACTCTGACTCAGGGTTGAGGGTGCCATCGGTCCCCGTGCCCCAGTTCTCAGGCAGCAGGCTAGTCGCATCGGTGCCCGCCTCTAGGTCTTCGTCCGGGGGCGAGGGCTGTGGGAACGCATCTGGCTCCTCCCCGCCTTGATTCCTCAGGGCCACCGCCACGGTCTCCAAATCCTTCAGCACGTCCCAGGCAGACTGGTAACGTTCGGTAAAGTCGTAGAGAACCATTCTGGTCAGCACGTCGGCAAAGGCTGGATGCACCTTGGGCACCTCGTAGCGCCACAACACCTCCCCGTTGGCATCTCGCTTCAGGGCATAGGAGGGAATGCCGGTTAGGGCCTCCAAAGCGGTGATGCCCAGGGCATACAAGTCGCTGCCAAACTTAGGCATGCCCGCCGCCTGCTCACTGGGCATATAGCCCTGGGTACCCACGCCCACCGTAGAGGTAAAATTGGCGTCGGTATCAGCCAGTTGGTTAGAAATTTGCTTCACGGCCCCAAAGTCAATCAGCACCAGGCGACCATCCGATTTGCGCCGAATAATGTTGGAGGGTTTGATGTCTCGATGAATCACCCCCTGGCTGTGCACAAAGGCAATCACGGGCAGTAATCCCTGCAACATGTCCAGCACGTAGGTTTGGGGCATGGGTCGGCGGCTTGACAATTCCTCCTTCAGGACCCGCCCTTCAATCATTTCTTCCACCAGATAGAAGGAGTGATGGGCCTCAAAGTAGGCTAACAGGCGGGGAATTTGATCGTGGTGACCCAGGCGTTCCAGGGTTTCCGCCTCACCCAGAAAAAACCGCCGCCCCAGGCGATGGGCCTTGGGATCGTTACTCATAATCCGCAGTTGTTTGACGACGCAGGTAGGCGAACCGGGGCGTTGGGTATCTTCGGCCACGTAGGTTTCCCCAAACCCCCCAGCCCCCAACAGACGGGTAATGCGGTAGCGATTCCCGAGCAGCAACCCAATGACTTCTGCTTCTCGCAGCTTCAACAGATCCTGCAGGTCTTCTTGCTGGCTAATAATCTCCTGCACAATGGGGGAGGTGACATACTGTTCGAGGGTTTGGCGCAGGCGCTGCTTGCGCATTTGTTCAGTGACGATATCCGCCACAATGTAGGCTCCACCGATGACCATAAAGCCAATGATGGGCGCCCCGGTGGGCAGAAGGTAGCCGCCCAGGACGAAGGCGCTGTAACTCAACCAAAACCACAGACCGCCCACGGCTACCGTCCAGCCCAGGCGGGCTACGGGGCGGTTAATCCGCCAGAGCAAAAGACCAAAGCCCGCCCCGGTAGACAGCACCAAAAGAGCTCGTAACCAGGGCCGGTTTAGCAGTTGTCGGATGGCGTTGCCACGCTGCAGGTTGGCGACGTCATTGGCCAGAATTTCAACCCCCGCCAGGGCCTCGGGGTGCAGCAGGGTTTCCGAAAAGGGGGCTTGGTGAAAGTCCTGCAAAAATTTGGCCGTAGCCCCGATCAGCACAATCTTGTCCTGGAAGAAGCGACCCTGATCCAACTGGTTAGCCCAGGGGTCGGGGTCTAAAACGTACCAGAAGGGCACCTGGGTGAAGGTGCGGCTAGGCCCGTAAAAGTTGATAAACTCGCCTCGAGGGGGAGCATGATCCACTTGGGCCGCCTGCAGGGTCGCTTCAGCAAAGGACTGGATCTGCCCGGCCTGGTTTTCCACGGTACTGGCCTCATCAATGTCCGCCATGATGCGCTCCAGGTCGTCCAGGTAGGCCCGCCCGTGGCGATGGATGCGGCCATCGGGATCGATGGGAAAGTTTACCGCGCCGGTGTGGATGGGCGTATCGAGGAAGGCGGCGATCGGTTGCAGGGGTCGAATTAGAGCCCCCTGACGCAGGTTGGCATCATCGTAGGTGGCGGCTAACACCACCCGATCACCGTAGCGATTGAGCACGGAGGCGAGGGCGGCATCATCCGCCGCCCCATAGCTGCTGTCGGTAAACAGCAACACATCCACCGCCACGGCTTGAGCTCCAGCCTGGAGTAAGCGTTCAATGGCGATCCCATAGGCCCGTCGCTCCCAGGGGGTATTGGCAATCGGCGCTAGGGCCTGGTATTGCTCAGGGTCAGCGCGATAATGCTCGGCCTGGGTAAAGGATTCGTCATCGATGGCCAAAATCACAATGTTGTCAGGGGCCGTCACTGGCCCCCGCATCTCAAAAAACAAGGTTTGCAAGCGGCGGTCGAGCCATTGGGCCGGTGGCGAGTCCGCGGCCACATGGGCCGCCACAAAGCTCAACCAGAGACCGGCAATAGATACCTTGAGCCAACCCTTCTTCAGTTGCCGTTGAACCCAACCCTGCACCACAGACTGGGTTGGATAAAGGGAGGTGGTGGCGTTGGGGGCAGGGGGCATAGGTCAGCGGGTGAAAGGGAGGCCATTCCAGCCTACTCTAGAGCAGTGTAGGGGCGTTGTGGGGGACGTTCCCAGGGGGGTAGCAACCATAGTCAGAAGGATGTAGGGCTTTAGCCCGTGCGCAGCAGGCAGAAAGGAAATCCCCTTTTACTAAGACTTTTCAGCCACAAAATAGTAGCCCCATTTCCGCCGCAAGGTACTAGAGCTATTCTATTTTGGTGCAACCAGGGTTCTCCCCCCCACGATCCGGCTGTTTTTTCAAGAAAACTAAACGGTTCGGTAAAATATGTGGCCAAAATAGGGTATGACCTCAGGCCCTAAGGGTAAACCCAGAGAGCCGCCGGGGAACTGCGCGTCGCTGGGTTGAGGTTGGGGCTGGGGCATGCGGGAGTTGGGTAGGAGGTAGGGGTGAGCCAGGGGCCGTTGGTATTGAATGATAAGGCGGTTCAGATTTTGCAAGGGGCCATGCAAGAGTTCCTGCACTATGGCTATGCGGGCACCAGTATGGACCGGGTAGCCGCCACGGCCGGCGTTTCTAAGCCTACGGTCTACAGTTACTTTCAGGATAAGGAAGGTCTGTTTCAAGCTCTGGTTAAGTACGTCGCCCAGGCTCGATGTGCCCAGGTAACAGGGGGAGAGGCGCTCCAGGGCGATCCGAAGACGGTGATTCGCCGACTGGTGAGCAATGCCATTGAGGGCGAAATGCAGGATGTGGAGTATCAAAACTTTGTCCGCCTGGTGGCCGGGGAATCCGGTCGCTTTCCCCATTTGGCCCAGGCCTTTGTGGAAAATCTGACCAAGCCAGCGGTGGACCAGCTGACAGCCTACCTCAGCGATCACCCGGAACTTCACCTGGCCGATCCAGAGGCCACCGCTCGCATTTTGATTGGGGCCACGGTGTTTTTTGTCCTATCCCAGCGGGTCATGCATGGCGAGTCGATCATGCCCATGGCCCCGGAACGCCTGGTGGATAGCCTGGTGGACCTAGTGACGCGATCGCACAGCCATTAAGCTCATGGCTCAGCGCTAACGCTACCGATGGCTGGTGAGCCTGCCTGAAGTCGGGCGCCCTGCCCCCTGGAGCCGGGGTGCCCAGCAGCGGCTTGGGGATCAGAGGGTCCCAGGCCCAGCTAAGAGTTCATGGCCCTCGGCATCTTCCAGGACGAAGCCGGCATCACGGATCATCTCAAAGTCGGCCTGGGCCGCCTGGCCGGGGGTGGTCAGGTAATCGCCTATAAAGATGGAGTTAGCCGCATAGAGCCCCAGGGGTTGTAGTTGTCGCAGTTGCACCTCACGCCCCCCGGCAATACGAATTTCCTGGGCGGGCAACAGCAGCCGATAGAGGCAAAGAATCCGCAGACATTGGGTGGGGGTCAACTCCTGCCGCCCCTGAAAGGGAGTACCCGGAATGGGAATGAGGAAATTCAGGGGCACACTGGTGACCTGCAACTGCCGCAGGGTGAGAGCCATATCGATAATATCGTCGTGGCTTTCGCCCATGCCAAAGATGCCGCCGGAGCAGGTGGTGATGCCCGCCGCCTGCACCGCCTTGAGGGTGGCCATGCGGTCCGCAAAGGTATGGGTGGTGCAGATATCGCCGTGGTGGGCGGCAGAGGTGTTGAGGTTATGATTAACCCGATCGACTCCGGCCTCGGCCAACCGCTGAGTCTGCTGCTCATCCAGCAATCCCAGGCAGGCGCAGAGCTTCATCGGGTAACGGGCCTTCACCTGGCGGACCGTCTCTAGCACCTGGCTGAACACCCGCTCCGAGGGCGATCGCCCAGAAATGACCAGGCAAAAGGTGCCCGCCTTGAGGCTATGGGCCCGTTCTGCCGCCGCCAGAATATCCTCCTGGGCCAGAAAGGGATATTTTTCGATGGCGGCGGTGGAAATTTTAGACTGGGAACAGTAGTGGCAGTCCTCCGGACAGAGCCCACTTTGGGCATTCAGCAAAAAGTGCAGGCGAACCCGATTGCCCCAGTAGTGCCGCCGCACTCGATGGGCCGCCGCCAGTTGCTCCAGTAATTCCCCATCCGGGGCCGCCAGTACCCGGTGGGCCGCCTCTCGGCTAATCACCTCTCCGGCCAGGGCCTGTTCAGCGAGGGCACACCAGTCGAAGCAAGTAGAGGGCACAGAGGCAATGCTCATAGGGGCAGGCAGTTCCTGAAACAGAAAACAGGACAGACGGGGCGACGGGGGTTAGGTTCAACCCCAAGCGTCTTAAGGATCTACTTAGGGGTCGCTTCTAGGACCCTGACCCCAACGGTGCTGGTGTTGAAGTTATAGAGGTCTCCATCCAACTCGATGGGGGTACCGACTTTGACCTTACTGTTGCCAAACACGGGACCCGTCTCAGTAATCTGAGCATCTCCCTGCAGGGTGATCAGCATATCAATGGTGTAATTGAGCTCGGGGCGAGGGTCAGGCAGGGCCTTAACGGAGCCATCGGGCTGGGGCACGACGGTGGTACGGGGTAAGGTTTTGGCATCCTTGATTTTGACCTGGCCGTAGGGCTGGTTGCGAATGATGATGTTGGTCGTTTCTGAGTTTTTAATGGTGTTAAACAGCCCGGCGGGATCGGAGGAGGTCAGCCCCCGCACCATCACATCTACCTCGACGGGTTTGGTGGTAGCCCCCACCTGGGCCACCGAACCGGAGGTGCCGGGATAGAGAAAGATGCCAAACAGCACCATCAAGATAATCAACCCGGCCCCAACATCAAGGATGCTGACCTTGCCAAAGAGCCGTCCTTTCGAGTCCAGTAGTGTCATCGCCATGGGTGCCCCTGGGGCCTCCGCAGTATCAATAGGGGTGGTCTGCCATCCAGACCTGAAGCCGATACCATTGAACCATAGGGCGGCACTTATGGGATACTTTGTGCGTCCTTAATCTAAACCTGCCGTTGATGATCAAGGACGGGAGCACAGCTTTAACTATGGTTTTTCCCCGGATTCCTGGGCCGAAGGCGCTCTATCGCCGCCTGGCCTACGCTGGGCTGGCGCTAGTGCTGGCCTTGGGCATGGGCTTAGCGACGCCGACGGTTTCCCACGCCAGCATTTTTGACCTGATTCTTCAAGGGGTTCGCTACGTCCAACTGAGCAATCTTTCCGACCAGGATGAGATTGCCCTAGGTCGGCAAATTGACCAGCAACTCAAGGCCAGTGGGGTGCGCCTTTACAGTCGTAACCCAGCCATTACCCAGTACGTTAACGAAATTGGGCAGCGCCTGGCGGTTGCCAGCGATCGCCCCAACCTGCCCTATACCTTTCAGGTGGTCGCCGATGATCGCATCAATGCCTTTGCCACCACCGGCGGCTTTGTCTACGTCAACACCGGGCTCATTCAGGCGGCCAGCAACGAAGCAGAATTGGCCGGGGTGATCGCCCACGAAATTGGCCACATTACCGGTCGCCATGTGATTCAGCGTATGCAGCAGGCGGCTCTGACCAGTGGTATTGCCGGGGCCCTGCGGGTCCGCCAAGACACCCTGGTTAACCTGGGGGTGCAACTGGCCCTGGAACTGCCCAATAGCCGCGAAGCCGAAAACGATGCGGATCGACGGGGGTTTCACAACCTGGGCCGGGCCGGCTACGACACCACCGGATTCATTACCTTTATGCAAAAGCTCCAGGGCCGGGGAGGCAACCCGCCCGAGTTTCTCAGTACCCACCCTAATCCGGGCAACCGGGTGAACAACCTGCAAAGCTTGCATGCCGTGGGAACCTATGCGGCCAACGCCGGCGTAGGTACCGATGCCGCCGCCTACCAGGCCCGCATTAGGGGACTTTAGCCCCACCCTGGCGACAGAGACGCAGGCCCCAAAACATCAGGTTCAAATCCACCCGCAGGCGGTCGGCCCAGTCCGGGTGAAGGGCCACCAGTCGAGCGGCGAGGACCTCGCTGTCGCCGCCCGTCAATACCACGGCCCCGGTTGGATAGGCTGCCCACCAGGCCCCCAAAAAATCATGCAGGCCCGCTAGTTGGGTATACAGTACACCGCTAGCCATGGCGGCAGCAGTCGTGCGGGCCCAGCGGCAGGGCAAGGCATCCAGGTCTAGCGATACCTGGGGTAACCCATCGGTGTGGTCGTGCAGGGCTTGCAACTGCAACCTCAGGCCGGGTAGGATGGCCCCCCCCAGTAGGCGCTGGGCCACCCCGGCGGTGAAGGTCAAGGCGGTGCCACAATCCACCACCAGCACTGGCCATCCATAGGTTGAACCGGCCCCCACCAGGGTCAGGGCCCGGTCGACCCCAAAGCCATCGTAGGTGTCGGCCAGGGGCACCTGGGGGGTTTCAATGGGATGGATCTGGGGGTAAGCGGCCAGGTTTTGCCATTGCGATCGCACCACCGATGCCCCCCAAATCGGGATCGGACCGGGGGCAACCAGATCCTCTGGCCAGGGGGGCAGGATGCCCACCTGCAGCCAGGCGGGGGGCAAAAACCCGCCTCGAATCAGGATTTGAGCTTGATCTTCACAGAGATGGGACGTGTGCCAGCCCCCCAGCCAGCGATCGCCCGCAAAGGCCCCCCAATGCAGACGGCTATTGCCAATCACTAACCCCAGCCAAAGCTGCGATGGCGCTATATCCATGCCAGTAAGTCCTACCCAGGGCGAGGGCTTCTTCTATACTTTAGTTAGAAAAATGCGCCAACTTGGCACGGTGGAACGGTGACCCTAAACCCTGCGAACTCAACCCCGACAACCTCTACCCCGCAGACGACCACGACTGAACTGGCGCCCAGCTACCGCATTCCCCTCGGACTGGTAGCTCTGGCCCTACCTTTATTTTTTCTACAAATCTGGCTGGCCGGGGTGGTAGGGGTGTTTGGGGTGTTTCTGCTGGTACAGGCGCTGACCCTGCGGTTGCACTTTACCGACTCCGCCCTGGAGATTTACCGAGGCAATACCCTGATTCGCCACTTTCCCTACGCCGAGTGGCAATACTGGCAGATCTTCTGGGCCCCGGTACCGATTCTGTTTTACTTTCGCGAAATCAAGAGCATACATTTCCTGCCCATTCTGTTTAGCCCCACCCAGTTGCGCACCTGCCTGGAAACCCACTGCCCTAACCCGGTCGAGACCCCGTAACCGGCTGATTTTGTCGGTCATCTGATAGGCTGGCAACAGGCCCACAGTGAAAACTTCCATGACCTCCGACGAGCGACCGAACCTAGAACCCCTGACCCATCAACCCCCGGTGACCGCTAATGGAGAGGCGGCCCCTGGAGCGTCGGGTTTAGCG
>DVEE01000287.1 GCA_015295885.1 Leptolyngbyaceae cyanobacterium M65_K2018_010 | reverse complement strand
CCTGGGGTCAAGACCCCCACTCTGGGGTTAATCAAGGTTTCTGGCAGGAGATTGAGCAGGGTTTCTAGCAATTGGCTGGCGTAGTCATCCACGGCGGCAATGTCCATGGCTGAAAACAGGTGAGGAAAGGTATTTTTCATCACCCGCCGGTTTTCGAGCACGTAGGAGACCCCAGAGGGGCAGCGCATATTGTCTTCCAGCACGTACCAGGTACCATCCTTGTCGCGCACCAGGTCCGTGCCAGTAATGTGACACCAAATATTGTGGGGTGGTTTCAGACCCATGCAGGGTTCCAAAAAACCGGGGGCTGACTCCACTACATGGCGAGGAATGACCCCGTCCTGCAAAATTTTCTGGTCGTTATAGACATCGTGAATAAAGCAGTTGAGGGCATAGATGCGCTGTTTAAGGCCCTTTTCCAGCCACTCCCACTCATCACCGGGGACAATACGGGGAATCACATCAAAGGGAAAGATGCGTTCCGTGCCCTGGGTATCGCTGTAGACATTAAAGGTGACTCCAAGCTTAAACAGGGTTCTTTGCACCGCCTGCTGGCGTTGTTGTAACTCCATCATGGCCATGGCGTTGACCCGTTTAACTAGCAGCTCCGCATCGGGTCGGGGTTGGCCTTTGCGAATGAAAAGTTCATCGTAGAAATCGCCGGGGTCGTAGGCATCGAATAGCACCAGTGCTGATCTCCCTGAAGTCGAAGTTTAAAGAGCTCGGCGAATCCTCGCCAGGCTATAGCTTTGATCATTACTGGGGGCACCCCGTTCAAAGCTGTAGTTTCTGCTACGAAGATATGACCGCCCCACCGCCGCTGGTTTGAGTCTTAAGAGAATGGGGTAGAAGCTCCTTGGTCAAGTTGGTTTCACAGTACCATCAGTTAGAACTCGCTTCGTTTGACTTAACCTTTTCTACCCTTAGCTATCCTGAGCCCGGAGGTTCCGATGAAAATTACCACCCGCCAATCCTACGATGTGCTAGTCGTGGATATGGAAGGTCGTCTGGATTCTAAATCCTCTGGCTATAGTTCTGACGAGATGGTGGCCATTGCCAAGGGCGACCCAAAGCGGGTGGTGGTTAACCTGGAGAAACTCGACTTTATTACCAGTGCCGGCCTACGGGTGCTGCTGATGGCCTCTAAGTTGCTGAAATCGGCGGGGGGAGACCTAAAGCTGTGTAGCCCCAATACCCTGGTCAAAGAGGTGTTAGAAACCGCTGGTTTTGATAGTTTGTTGCATCTCTACGAGACCGAGGCTGAGGCGGTCAAAAGCTTCTAGGAGATTTCCAAGCATGGGTTTCCCCTCTGAGCCATCTTCTGCGGGGTACGCAAACTTGGCCCAGCCTACAGGGGCATATTGTTATCCAGAATGTACTGGCCGGGGGCGCTGGGGCGACTCCTGAGCCATCCCTGGGAAAGTCATCCCTGGCCAAGGTTTTCCTCAGCCTTGCGGATAATCATTATTTTCTTCAGCAGAAAGATTTAATTTGTTGTCTATTGACATCGTTTCTTGTCGTTTTTTGACCCATGGTTAAGCGGCGGCCGATGATGGAATTAGGCCCGTTTGATGACCGCAGCGGGCTTAGATCCTCACAGATGGCTGTATCGACGGGGAGAAAATTACCATGGAACTGTTTGACTACGTTGTTTTAGGTGCTGGATTGGGGGGGCTTTCGGCCGCCGCCTGTTTAACCCGCCAGGGACACCGGGTTGCCGTGCTGGAAAAGCACTACCTGCCGGGGGGATGCTGCCACACCTTTGACTATGGCCAGTATCGTTTCTGTGCCGATGTTCACTACATTTCTCAATGTGGGCCGGGTCAGACCATCGACCAGTTCCTCCACTACATCGGTCGAGAGGTGGCCTTTAACTCCCTAGATCCGAACTGCATTGATCGGGTGATCACACCCTCGGTGGATTTTGCCATACCCCTCGGTTGGGAGCGGCTCCGCGATCGCCTCTTGACCCAATTTCCCGACGAAGCCGGCCCCATCAACCGTTACTGCGATGAGATCAAGCGCCTCCATGGGGAGATGCACCAACTGACCCAGGAGGTGCGTTGGTATGACCAAAGGTGGCAAGACTGGCTGAAGTTGCCCAAGTATTGGAATTTGTTTCAAAAGCGCCATTGGACACTGCAAGACCTCTACGACCAGGTGGGGCTTTCACCCAAGCTACAGGCGGTTCTGGCCGGACAAAGCGGCGACTATGCCCTTCCGCCCCAGGACATTGCCCTGATTACCCATACGGCCCTGGTGTGGGACTACTCCGAAGGGGCCTACTATCCCCGCCACCACTTCAAGGGCTTTGTGGACACCATTGTGGATGCCATTGGGCAAGGGGGGGGCACCGTGCGGTATGGCACCCCGGTCGAGCACATTGAAGTGTGCAACGGGGCGGTGCAGTGGGTGACCGCCGGGGGAACTCAATACGTGGCGGGGGCCCACTATATCAGTGACCTGGACCCCAAACTCACCGTAGCGCTGATGCATGGAGCCAATCTGAGCCCCGCCGAGCGGCACCGCCTGACCGACTACGAGTATTCGGCGAGCGCCTTTAATATCTACTTGGGGTTAGATGAGCGCTTTACCCCCGCCGACTACGGCCTAGGCAACTGGAATATTTGGTACTACCCGACCGGTGATCTCAACCAAGAGTACACCCGACAACTGGAGGGTAACCTAGACCATCCTTGGATTTTCCTGTCCTGCCCGACGCTGAAGTCCACCGAGCCGGGGATGGCCCCGGTTGGACACCATGTGTTGGAAATT
>DVEE01000076.1 GCA_015295885.1 Leptolyngbyaceae cyanobacterium M65_K2018_010 | reverse complement strand
GGGCGGGGCTCTGCGCCAAAACCCCAGTAGATCCGCCGTTATTTTTTCTACCAAGCCGAGTTTTACAATGTTTCTATAGGTTGAGGGGCAACTGGCTAGGGGCAGAGAACCTCCTGGCTAGGACACCAGTCAGGTCACTTCGACTCTGAATCGAGGGGCTTTCCACCGGTAGTTGACCGGCCCTAGGCCTCAGCCAGACCCCAGTTCTAAAAGTCAAAATAGATATAGGTCAGGGTTTCAGCCGGAGCCAGCAGCCAGGCCAACACACTCAGCAGGGGTATCAATAAAAGTTTCACCGGCCAGTTCAGCTCAAGTTTGAACCCGCGCTTGAACAGGTAGGCGACGGCCATCAGCCCAAACACCCCTAACAGCATCAACAACAATTGGGCGTAGGTAAAGCCCAGGGATTCTAGGTACACCTTTTGGGTAAATTGGGGATCGGCGGCGGTCCCCCAGAGCCGCGCTAGGGCGAGGGCAAACTGGTCTGGCGCGGGTAGGCGGAAAAATAGCCAGCTAAAAAAGACTAACCCCTGGGTCAGCAACCAACCCAGCCCGATGCCCGGTAGGGTGGCCCAAAAAGCCTTGAGCCCTGGGTTGACTTTACCCCCAGCCAAAGTCAACCGATGAACCACCAGGCCAGCCCCGTGGAGCCCCCCCCAAATTAGGAACCCCCAGTTATTGCCGTGCCAGATACCGGCAATCAGCATCACAATCATCAAATTCAGGCAGGTACGGGCTAGCCCCTGACGGGATCCGCCCAGGGGAAAATAGAGGTAGTTGCGTAACCAGTCGCCCAGGGTCATGTGCCAGCGGCGCCAAAAATCCGCCAGGCTGGTGGTGAAGTAGGGGGCATCAAAGTTTTGGGGCAGGGTAATGCCGAGCAGAAGAGCGCTGCCCCGAGCAATATCGACGTAGGCGCTAAAGTCGATGTAGAGCTGTAACCCGTAGGCGAAAATGGCCAACCATACATCGGCACTGCCAGCCCGCTCCAGGTTGTCTAGGCTGAGATTAACCAAAATCGCAATGTGGTCAGCAATCAGTAGCTTTTTAACCGCCCCGTAGGCAATCAGCCAAACCCCTTCGACCATCCCCTCTAGGCCCGGTGCCTGGCCCTGTTCTAACTGATCGATAAATAGGTGAAACCGGGTAATCGGACCTGAAATGAGCTTTGGAAAAAAGAATTTGTAGGCACCAAAATCAGCAAATTTCAAGGCCGCGGGGGAGCCTCGGTAAACATCGACCAGGTAGGCAATACACTCAAAGCAAAAGAAGCTTAGCCCCAAGGGCATGATGATGTCGGTCAGGGTATCCCCAAAAAAGGCACGGCCTAGCCCAGTTTCTAGCCAGCTAGTCTCTGTCCATCCCAACCCCCGCAGAATACTGCCCAGGTACTTAAAACCCAACAATAGAGTCACGTTAAGGGCAATGCCTAGCCACAGCAGTTGGCTGCGGCGGCGATTCCAACGGCGTTCAGCCACCTGCCAGCGAGGATTGGGGGTGCGCCAATCGAGGGGAGCGCTCATGGCATTGCCAATAAAAAAGGTGACTAACATCAGCGTCACCATCAACAGCAGAAACTGCACCTGCAGGGACGCATAGAAGATCAAACTGGCAATCAATAACAGCCAGAGGCGGGCTGAGAGCGATTCCAGCGTCCAAAAGATGCCGATGACGCTCAGTAAAAATAACCCGTAGGCAATGGAGGGCAGAATCATGGCGACGGCGGCAGCGATACTCTAGGCCAGGCAATTAGGGGATCTTGGGCCAGGCGGTTGGAAACCTGGTAGGCACCATAACGGTTGAGGTGGCTGGGGTCAGAAAAGTAATCGTAGCGCTGGGGCCAGGTCTGCCCTAGATCTCGAAAGATAAAGCCCGCTTCTGTAGTGGACAGGGTCAACATATACCGAAGGAATTCCGCTTCGGCGGTCTGACGGTAGTCATCCAGGTATGCGTCGGTGAGGGGCGTATTGACAAACACAATGGGGATTTTTTGGGCCTGGGTAAACCGCAGCAGCGAGAAGAAGGCCTCTGCCTGCTGTCCATCTAGACGAAAACCGTCGTAGTCACCGTCGTAGCGCCCGGATACCCGGGCATAGGTTTGGTAGTAGGTGGCCGGGTTAAACCGCACGGATAGGGGTAAAAAGCCGTCAAAGTCAATGGTGCTGCCCTCTGGCATGGGTGCATCTAACTGTTCCTGGGGCAAGAGTCCCTGCTCGGCCAGGGAGGAAATGGCCCGTAGGCGATTTTGTAGCCAGTCCTTCAACCGTTCGCGATCGCCATAGACCGCTGAAAAGCCCCCGACCTGATCGCTGATCCATTGATCCATAGCCGCATAGCTGTTGGGCAGAGACCCGGTCGCCTGGGCGGCCACCACCTCGTTTTCCCCGCCGGCCTCAGCCGAGCTGGTCACTGAGTCGGTGGCCTGTTGCCGCTGGCTGATGAGTTCCCGGTAGCCAGGGGAAGCCACAATGGCATTGTAGGTCACATCGTCGCGGCCACTGTTAAAGGCTCGCGCCCCATCTGCCCAGAGGATCAATTTGGGCAGTTGATCGGGGGTTAGCACCTGGCGGATCACCAAATCCACCACCTGAGCAGTGGCACCGTTAATGCCAAAATTAAAAATGCTGAGATTCTCATAGCCCATGGCCGCCAGTTCCCGTTTCAGGGCCACCGGGTCAACCCCACGGAGGGCCCTGGAACTGCCCACGATCATCACATCCACAGGGCCAGCGGTGGCCAGCCGTTGCTGGTACAGGGCTAACTTTTGATCGAGCTGC
>DVEE01000498.1 GCA_015295885.1 Leptolyngbyaceae cyanobacterium M65_K2018_010 | reverse complement strand
GTGAGGGGGTGAGGGGGTGGGCAGGTGGGACAGATTCAAGTCAGGAGTCGGTACTTTTATTTTGAGCACGTCCCTTAGGTTTTAATGCCAGCCTGCTCTAAACGCTTTTGCAGACGCCGAAGGTGAGTAGCTCGGCTACGAATGTGAGCCCGGTTCCCCTCAATCTGAACGTACACCTTACCGGAAAGCCATTGCCCCAGTGCCGAACGCTGGTAAACCAGAAGGCCATCTGGGGCTTCCTCGAGGGCGGGGCTATAGCCCATCTCCGCAAGCAGCGTGGTGAGCTGTAGTTGAAACTTCTTCTGGCTAGGGCAGGCCAGCACTAGAGTGCGGCTGCGGTTAACCAGAGCCCCCAGCATCCCACCAACGCCACCGCAGAGT
Organism: Leptolyngbyaceae cyanobacterium M65_K2018_010; assembly: GCA_015295885.1. Taxonomy (GTDB): domain Bacteria; phylum Cyanobacteriota; class Cyanobacteriia; order Phormidesmidales; family Phormidesmidaceae; genus Nodosilinea. The sequence continues at coordinate 2,403 of DVEE01000498.1, read as the reverse complement.
AACCCCAACTGGGTGGGAACCCCGGTGTCTAGGGCCACACCCAGGGTTTGGCGGGCCAGCAGTGTGGTCACCAGGGCGGTGCCTAGAAAGTAGTACAGGAATGTCACCCCAAAGCCAGGGCCAGGGGGGAGGAGATTTTTTTCGTCGATGGGTGGGGCCATAGCCTAGTACCGGGGTTTGGAGCGATCGACCAGGGCCGCATAAGCATCTATCCCACCGGTCAAGTTATTCAGCCGGGTGAATCCCTGTTGGGCCAGCCAACCACACATCTGAGCCGAGCGCACCCCATGGTGGCACATCACCACCGTTTCCCGGTCGGCCTCAAACTGGCTGTGGATGGTGTCTGCCCAGTGGGCAAACTGACTGAGGGGCAAGTTGACGAATCCCTCTAGGCTAACGATCGCCAACTCTTCCGGCTCACGCACGTCAATCAACTGCAGCTCATCGGCCCCAGCCGCCAGGCGTTGAGCCAGCTCTTCTACCGAAAGCGACTGGTAGGGGACGGATGCGGAAGCAAAAGTCATGACCTATAACACACTCCCCAAAATCATACCCAACAGCAAAATAAATCCTAATTGAACATTTTGCCGAAAAATTTTCCCGTAGAGCACCATCGGCGGATGATAACGGCTCAGCAGGTAATACTGGCGGGACCAGAGCATCAGGGCCATGGCCAGCCCAATCCAGTAGGGCCAGGCCAGCATCAAAATGAGCCCTAGCCAAATCAGCAACAACCAAGTGCCCAAGTAGCAAAACCCCACCATCTGAGGTGTATAGTCGCCAAAGAAAAGGGCCGCCGAGTTAACCCCCAGGCGGCGGTCGTCTTCGCGATCGGGCATGGCATAGACCGTGTCAAAGCCCAGGGTCCACAGCAGCACGGCCAACCACAGGATCCAGACGGGCAAGGCTAGGCCCCCGGTCACCGCCGCCCAAGGAATCAACACTGCAAACCCCCAAGCCACCGAGAGCACCAACTGGGGCACCGGAAAGACTCGCTTGGCCAAGGGGTAGAGCAAAATAACGGGTACGGCCAGCAGACATAGCCAAAAGCTGAGGGCGTTCAGGTAAAGGGAGAGTCCGTAGGCACAGATCAGGGCAATCCCTAGCACCGCTAGCCCCACCTGAACCGAGAGGTCTCGGGCGGCCAGGGGGCGGTGGCGGGTGCGCTGGACCTGGGGGTCGATATTGCGGTCCCACAAATCATTGACCACACAGCCGGCCGCACTGGTGGCCAGGGTGCCCAGTACAATTACTCCGACCAGGGTCCAAGGCGGTTGGCCAGCGGCGGCTAAAAACAGCGACCACAGGGCCGGAATCAGCAGTATCAGCCGTCCGGTGGGTTTATCCCAGCGCAACAGACGGAGAATTGCGCCGAGGGTTGAGGATTGCCGAGTTGAAGGGCTGGCCATGGGGCTCAGAGTCACGGTGGATGTGCCTCCAGCATAGCGGTCTAGAGGCCCGCTGCTCCAGGGGGTCATGCCTTTTGGAGGCCAACGTGGGAGAATAGGGGGCAACCCTTGCAGGGAGGCAATCTGTGAAAGCGTTAGTGGTTGGTAGTGGTGGCCGCGAACACACCCTGGCCTGGGTGTTGCTGCGATCGCCCCATGTCTCTGAGGTGATTTGTGTGCCCGGCAACGGGGGTACGGCCACCCTAGCCGGCTGTCGCAATTTCCCCCTCAACCCCACGGATTTTGAGGGGATAGCCGGCTTGGCCCAGGAGCAGGAGATTGAGCTGGTGGTCGTGGGTCCGGAACAGCCCCTGGCCGAGGGCATCACCGACTACCTACAAAGTCGGGGCCTGAAGGTGTTTGGCCCCAGCCAGGCCGGTGCCCAAATTGAGGCTAGCAAAGCCTGGTCTAAGGCCTTGATGGTGGAAGCGGGCATTCCCACGGCGGCCGCCCAGGTCTTTGAGACAGAAGCCGCCGCCTTGGAATACTTGGCCGGGCAGCAGCCCCCGATTGTGATTAAGGCCGACGGGCTGGCGGCCGGCAAAGGGGTGACGGTGGCCCGTAGCTTGGCAGAGGCCAACCAGGCCGTGCGGGAGGTCTTTAGTGGCAGGTTTGGGGCCGCCGGAGCCCGCCTGGTGATCGAGGATTTTTTAACTGGCCAGGAGGCCTCGGTGCTGGCCATTACGGATGGGCAAACCATTCGTCCCCTACTACCGGCACAGGATCACAAGGCTATCGGGGAGGGCGACACGGGCCCGAACACCGGCGGCATGGGGGCCTACGCCCCGACTCCGGTGGTGTCTCCAGCCACTCTGGATCGGATCCAAACTGAGGTCTTGGAACCCGCGATCGCCACCCTGCGCCGCCGCGGCATTGACTACCGGGGGATTCTCTACGCTGGCCTGATGATTTCCCCCACCGGCGACCCCCAGGTGGTGGAATTTAACTGTCGCTT
>DVEE01000208.1 GCA_015295885.1 Leptolyngbyaceae cyanobacterium M65_K2018_010 | reverse complement strand
TTGGTCATGGGCCCCCAGCATGCCAATCGTCTGCAAGATCTATTAGAGCAGGTGTTAGACGGTAACCAGGTGGTGGCTACCGAGGCTGTGGACATCATGGAAGACATCACCAAGCCCCGGCGCGATAGCGAGGTCACCGCCTGGGTGAACGTGATCTACGGCTGCAACGAGCGCTGCACCTACTGCGTGGTGCCGGGGGTGCGCGGAGTTGAACAATCCCGCACTCCAGAGGCAATTCGGGCTGAAATGGAGGACCTGGGTCGACGGGGGTATAAAGAAGTGACCCTGCTGGGCCAAAACATCGACGCCTACGGTCGCGACTTACCCGGTTCTACCGCTGATGGTCGCCACCAGCATACCTTTACCGACCTGCTGTACTTTGTCCACAATGTGCCCGGCATTGAGCGGATTCGCTTTGCCACTAGTCACCCCCGCTACTTTACTGAACGACTGATTCGCGCCTGTGCGGAGTTACCCAAGGTCTGTGAGCACTTCCACATTCCCTTTCAGTCGGGGGATAACGAGGTGCTGAAGGCCATGGCCCGGGGCTACACCCAGGAAAAGTATCGCCGCATCATTGAGACCATTCGCCGCTACATGCCTGATGCCGCCATCAGTGCCGATGCGATCGTGGGGTTTCCGGGGGAAACCGAGGAACAATTCCAGCACACCCTGGACCTGGTCAACGATATGGCCTTTGACCAACTCAACACAGCGGCCTATTCTCCCCGCCCCGGCACCCCGGCGGCCCTGTGGGAGAATCAGCTTACGGAGGAGGTGAAGGGCGATCGCCTGCAACGGCTTAACCACCTGGTGGCCACTAAGGCGGCGGAACGCTCCCGGCGCTACCAGGGCCGCATCGAGGAAGTTTTAGTCGAGGCCATCAATCCTAAGGATTCCACCCAAGTGATGGGCCGGACCCGAGGCAACCGCCTCACCTTCTTCTCCGGCGATCTTCAGGCTCTCAAGGGGCAATTCGTGCAGGTGAAAATTACTGAAGCTCGCCCCTTTAGCCTCACGGGGGAGGTGCTTCAGGTCTCTCCGACCTCGTTCTTCAGCCGGGCAGAGGTCATGGTTTAGGGAGTGGCCCAGGGTCGGTTTAGCCGTGGCGTTGCTGATGCCACCGCCAGGCATGGCTGAGAATGGTATCGAGATCGCTGTACTGGGGGTTCCAGCCCAGGATACTACGAGCGCGATCGCTGCCTCCTACTAGGGCCGGCGGATCGCCAGGACGCCGCTCGGCTTCTACTACGGGTATGGGTTTGCCTGTCACCCGGGTGGCGGCATCAATCACCTGGCGAACGGAGAAACCATTGCCGTTGCCCAGGTTAAACACCGTGCTTTCGCCGCCCTTCAGCAGGTACTCCAGGCCCAAAATGTGGGCATCGGCCAGGTCGCACACATGGATGTAGTCACGCACGCAGGTGCCATCTGGGGTGGGGTAGTCGGTGCCGTAGATGGAGATCGATTCCCGCTTACCCAGGGCGGTCTGCAAGACCAGGGGGATCAGGTGGGTTTCCGGATCGTGGTCTTCGCCCAGCAGACCGTTGGGATGGGCCCCAGCCGCATTGAAATAGCGGAAGCAGACAGAATGCAGGTCGTAGGCCTTATCGTAGTCGGCCAGAATGCGCTCCACCATGAGCTTGGTCGCCCCGTAGGGATTGATCGGGTTTTGGGGATGGCTTTCAGGAATTGGCAGGGCCTGGGGCACGCCGTAGGTGGCACAGGTGGAGGAGAAGACAAAGGTTTTAACCCCGGCTGCGACCATGGCATCGAGCAGGGAGAGGGTGCCGACGACGTTATTTTCGTAGTACTTGCTGGGGTTAGAAACGGATTCACCGACGTAGGCGTAGGCGGAAAAGTGCATCACGGCGTCGATGGCCTGTTCATGAAAGAGGCGAGTCAGCAGATCCCTATCCAGGGTGCTGCCGACGATGAGCGGGGTTTTGAGAACCTGATCCACCAGATCCTGGTGACCGTAGACCAGGTTATCCAGAATGATGACCTGATACCCAGCCTGTTGCAGGGCAAACACAGCGTGGCTACCGATGTAGCCGGCCCCGCCAGTCACGAGAATGGTTTTTGAGTCAGTAGCCATGGCCGATCAATTGGGTACTAAGAGGGATCCTATGGGGTTGAGGCAGGGCCCTCCTTGAGCAACTGACCCCAGGGCTGATCGGGCTGCCTGCCTTCGGTAGTCTGGGTTGGACCCATGCTCCTCAACCGCTTGAGTTAACGATTAAATTGCCGCTATTCTACCCAAACAACATGAAGGAACTGGGGTTAACGTCCCAGGATCACGGAATTTTTATGGTCGCCGGACCGCTAGTGCCCCAAGGTCGCCCAACTCACGTCCCTACCTTCAGCGTACTGAAGGGGTTATTCAGACCTTAAACAAAGCTTACGTTCCCGTTGACAGAACCATTAACCTCCCACAGGAGGCATACCTGAAGATAGGCACCGTAGCTCAGACTGCGTGACTTCATTCAGGTGTTTTCTATGGTGTTTACACTTCAAGTTCTTCATACCTCTGATCAAGAAGCAGGAGTTCCAGCTTTGCAGGATGCGATTGGCCTTTCTGCAGTGATGAACGCTCTGCAAAGCCGCTATGACAATAGCATCAAGCTAACCTCTGGCGATGTTTATATCAGTGGCCCATTTTTCGATGCTAGCCGGGCCCTCTACGATAATGCTACTACGGGCCGATTTGCAGACCAACCTGGGCTGGCAGACATTTTGATTCAGAATGAACTGGGTTGGAATGCAGCCGCTGTGGGTAACCACGAATTT
>DVEE01000461.1 GCA_015295885.1 Leptolyngbyaceae cyanobacterium M65_K2018_010 | reverse complement strand
CTGGGCTATGGGGAAGCTATCCCCTTTCGCCCGCCCTACGGCCATAACCGTTGGTTCTTACCCTGGGTTCTGAATCAAATGCAACGGGCCAACATATTTTGGAGCATTGATCCCAAGGATTGGGAGGCCAAGTCTGCCGAGGTTATCCTCAGCCGCCTGCAGGGAAAAATTCATGCCGGAGGCATCTTACTGCTCCATGATGGAGATGCCCTTCCCAACCGCTTGGTCTACGGCACCCGGGCCCCTACTGTGGAGGCTTTGGGGGCCATTTTGGATACCTACCTAGCCCAGGGGTACCGCTTTGTCACTCTGTCAGAGCTGATGGCAGCGGGCCCCCCAGCTTTGTGGGACCGCCCCCGCTCCGGGGCAACAGCACCGTAACCGTAGTTCCCTGGTTGGGTTGACTCTCGATGGCGATCTGGCCGCGGTGGTTTTCCACAATCACCTTGGCGATCGCCAACCCTAGACCGGTGCCCTGATCCCCCTGGCGCAGACGAGCGGGATCAGCCCGGTAGAAGCGATCGTAGGCATGGGCCAGGGCTTCGGCATCCATACCCACCCCGGTATCCTGTACCGTCACCTGCACCCAGCCATGACCTGATTGTTTCACCGGCTGTACCTGCACCCTAACCGTGCCCCCGGCGGGAGTATACTGCACCGCATTGCCGATCAAGTTAGTAAAGAGGCGGGTGAGTTGGCTGCTGTCCCTCTTTTGGGAGTAGCTGCCGCTGATCGTTCGGATCCCCAGGGCTAGGAGTGGGGCGGTCGTCGCCGCCACCTGCTCTGCGCGGGGCGTCGTACTGGAGCTGAATGTGCCGTTCTGCCGCGATGACCTGTTGTTCCTCCAGCACCTCTTCCAGTAGGGCATCCACCCGGATCGAGGCCGGCACCAGCGCCACCAGGCCACTTTCCTGGCGGGCTAAAAACAGCAGATCATCCACCAGCCGCCCCAGCCGTCGGGTCAGTCGCTCAATCACCTGAAACTGCTTTTGTTGGGTGGCCGCATCGGGATCAGGGTCGGCCAGAGCCACCTGGGCGTTGGTCTGAATCACCGCAATGGGGTTGCGCAGTTCGTGGGAGGCATCGGCGGTAAACTGCTTAAGTTGCTGGTAAGAATCTCGCACGGGGGCGATCGCAATGCCCGATAGCAACCAGCCAATGGCCGCCACGGCTCCTACCATCAAACTGAGCCCCACAGCCAAATCCAGAATGAGTCGCCGGCTGGGTTTGGTCACCTCAAACCAGGGATGACTAACTCGCAGATACCCCAGCACCTGCCCCTGGCTCTGCACCTGCTGGGTAATCTGACGAAATACGGTTTCTTGAGACACTCGCACCGTTTCCCCAGCCGGGTTCACATGCAGAGGCACGGGCAACAGGTCAGTTAAGGTTGACCACACCAATTGACCGTTGGGGCTAAACCATTCCAAATCAATATGGTCATCTTCCAGGCTTTTAGCGTTGTCGCGAAAGCTCGCCTCCACGTTAACCCGCAGGGGTGGTTCGGTGGGGTCAGCGGCTGTAGCGAGGGCTTCCCGCTCCCCTAGCCGTTCCTGCCCAATGCCTTGGGGGCTGGGCTCAATCACCAGCGATCGCTCAATAATTTCCACCACATGGTTGAGGGTGTCATCCACCCGTTCTACCAGGGTCGTGCGGACATAGAGGTAAAACCCACTGGCAAACAAAAGTAACAGCACCGCCGTTACGGCCGTATACCAAAGCGCCAATCGCCGTCGGGTCGCCTGAAACATGGCTGAGTAGAAAGGTCACGCCCTTACGCTGCTGTTCTTAATGTAACGAATGGTTAGAGGCCGCCAGGGAAGCGGGGGCAGACCGCCCAGGTTCGGTAGACTGAATCCATGCGCCCTGCCCCAAGTTCACGGGGTTTATGGTGCTAAAATTCCCCGGATTTTGAGGGCCATGGGCTATCTTGGACCGCTGACGGGGGAGGCCAGGGTCATGGCAACTCAGGCTGAACGGAGCCAGCCATCGCTCTCACCAGGCTTGGGAAACGCCAAGCTCCACTGCTCCAGGCTGAACGATGGGTAAAACCAATGCCGCCCGTATTTTAGACCAGCTACACCTGCCCTACCAAATCCTAGAGTATGAGGTTGATCTCCAAGACCTCGCCGCAGAAACCACTGCCGCAAAACTAGGGTTGCCCCTGGCACAGGTCTTTAAGACTTTGGTAGCCCGGGGCGATCGCACAGGTATTTGTTTAGCGGCCATCCCGGCCGATGCCCAACTGGACCTGAAGGCGCTAGCTGACCTGGCGGGCGATCGCAAAATTGAAACGGTCCCCCTCAAGGACGTTCAGCCTCTCACCGGCTATCTTCGCGGTGGGGTAACTGCCCTGGGCACTAAAAGAAGTTACCCTCTGTACGTTGACGCATCGATCCAGCGGTTTGACCAAGTAGCCGTATCCGCCGGTAAACGAGGGTTGATGCTATGGCTCACACCTCAGGATTACTTGACCGCCACAGGAGGCCAGTTGGGGCATCTGATCAGAACCCTAGGAGCTAACAGCGAATCTCCACAGTGGTAGATGGCACAGCAGAGAGGATTAACATCTCGATGCCATGCTCAAGCAGAGGCTGTCGGTGGTGGGCTAGTTAGTCGACCGATTCTGAAGGCGCAAGGGAGTTTACCCCAGGCCGCCCAAATCTCCGGTCCCACCAACACCCGCATGGTGGCCGAAACCGATGGCCACATGATTAACCAACCCCGTTTACCAGAGGTCTAAAGTACCGGGAAACCGTGCCCACAATCTGCCCACAAAATACTGTTTCACCACG
>DVEE01000198.1 GCA_015295885.1 Leptolyngbyaceae cyanobacterium M65_K2018_010 | reverse complement strand
GGTTTGGGACTCAGCGGTCTAACTTAAAAGCTCCGGGCTCAGCGAATGCGGTATGTTTTGCCACCCTGGGTGCGGTCGGTGCTGTCCTATCCTAAACTGCACTTCAGACCACCAATCACCCATCGGCTGAGGAGGAGAAGTAACCAAGATGACCACCGCAATGGCTCTCTGGCAACGCTACAGGAACTGGCTCTACTACCACGAAGGTTTGGGCCTTTACCTCGATGTCAGTCGTATGGGGTTTGACGACGCCTTTGTGGCGGCCATGCAACCTCGCTTTGCCAAGGCCTTTGCGGATATGGCGGCGCTAGAAGCGGGGGCGATCGCCAATCCCGATGAAAACCGCATGGTCGGTCACTACTGGCTGCGCGATGCGGCCTTGGCACCCACCCTAGAACTACGACAGGATATTCTCGATACCCTGGTCAACATCGAACAGTTTGCCAGCCAGGTGCGCACGGGGCAGATCTGTCCCCCCGGTCAAAGCCGGTTTACGGATATTCTGGCCATTGGCATTGGTGGATCTGCCCTGGGGCCCCAATTCGTGGCCCAGGCCCTGGGGCCAGACTTTCCTCCCCTGGAGATTCACTTCATTGACAACACCGATCCGGAAGGTATTGACCGCCTTTTGGCTCGCCTGCAGGATCGACTGCCCACCACCCTGGTAATTGTCACCTCCAAGTCCGGTGGTACCCCCGAAACCCGCAACGGAATGTTAGAAGTCCGCTGGGCCTTTGAAGCGCGGGGGCTGTCTTTCCCTCACCAGGCGGTAGCCGTCACTGGGCGAGGGAGCCAACTCGAGACCCAAGCTCTCCAGGAGGGATGGCTAGCCACCTTCCCCATGCGGGATTGGGTGGGAGGCCGCACCTCGGAACTATCTGCCGTGGGTCTGCTGCCTGCCGCCCTACAAAACATCAGCATCCGCTCTATTCTGGGGGGGGCTAAGGAAATGGATGCCGCCACCCGGGTGCCCCACCTGAAGCGTAATCCCGCCGCTCTGATTGCCCTGGCCTGGTACTATGCGGGCAACGGCAGAGGGGAGAAGGACATGGTGGTGCTGCCCTACAAAGACAGCCTGCTGCTGTTTAGTCGCTACCTGCAGCAATTGGTCATGGAATCCCTCGGTAAGGAAAAAGACCTCGAGGGCAATGTGGTCTATCAGGGCATTGCGGTCTACGGAAACAAGGGCTCTACCGACCAGCATGCCTACGTTCAGCAGTTGCGGGAGGGGGTGCCCAGCTTCTTTGTAACCTTTATCGAAGTGCTCAAGGACCGGGCTGGCCAATCTATCCAGGTGGAACCTGGTGTCACCTCCGGTGATTACCTGTTTGGGTTCTTACAGGGCACTCGCAAGGCCCTCTACGAAAACCATCGGGAATCCATTACCCTGACCATTCCGGAGGTTAATGCCCATACCGTGGGGGCCCTGATTGCCCTCTATGAACGGGCCGTGGGGCTCTATGCCTCGTTGGTGAATATCAATGCCTACCACCAGCCTGGCGTTGAGGCGGGTAAAAAGGCGGCGGCGGCGGTGTTGCAATTGCAGCGGGCGGTGGTAGATACCCTACGCCGCAGCCCAGAACCTCTGTCTCTCAAGGATTTGGCTGAAAAGTCCGGCTATCCCGAAGAAATTGAAACCATCTATACCCTGGTTCGCCACCTCCATGCCAACCAGCGTAGTTTGGTGATTCACGGGAATCCGGGCTATCCCGACGTGATTAAGATCGCCCCCCTCTCCTAGGGCCGCTAGTTTTGCCCAGCTTCTTCCTCCTGCCTCAATTCCCCTTTGCTCAAAGGGCTGGGGGCGGTCAGAGGATGGTCCACCTCCCCCCTTGAGCGGCTGGGCACAGGTCCTGGGAAGCTCGCCCCGGTTGCCTGGGCATCTCCCGGGTCAGTTGCCAGGGCTGAACCAATCAGGGCTAGGGGCCACAGCAGGGTGTGCCGGGGTGGAGCGATCGCACTATACTGGTTCGGCAACCTCAGAAACTTCTAACAGCAGTCGAACGTCTGTGTTTCTTTGAGAACCTTCATATCTCCTCAGGAGGCCTGTGGCCATGGCAACACCGTTACCTCTGGCAATCTCCCCAGTCCGTTCGAGCCGGTCAGGTCGGCTCAGTTCTCGTTTGGGTCGACTGGTTATGCCCCTCGCCTTGGCGGCTAGCCCCCTCCTGGGCTTAAACTGGGTCGCCCCGCCGGCCTTCGCCCTGGATGAAATTCAGCTTACCTACGGCGATCTGGAAGCCCCGCCTATTTCCCTGGCAGATTTAGAAGAGTTTGCCCGCACCGGCATTCCCAGCCGCGATTTGCAGTTGGTGCTGACTCTGATGCCCATGGACGAAGCCCAGGTGCGCGAGTTGTTGACCATGGAAGTACCGGTGGATTTTGATAGCCTGCGCCAGGTTTCCAATAGTTTTGTTGGTCAGTTTTTCTGGCGTTTGGTGGCCACCACCCTGTCTATGGCGGAGGGCTCTAGCGAAACCTGGAAGCTGATGCAGGATGCCGTCTTAAAGGCGGCGGCCAACGGTCGTATTTCGGTGATGGATGTGCTTCGCAATGTCGAAGCCACCTTGCTGCGGATCGATAGCCAGCGAGTTTTAGCCATTGCCGAACAAATTCGCCCGGAGGATATGCAAATTTTTTCCTCCGTCTTTCTGGGGAATTAACGGCCTGTCACGGCCCAGTGCTTCGGCTTGGCCTGCCTGGCGGGGAGGGGTAGGTCCACCTGGCCATGGTCGAGGTCGGACCTCTGGTAGGATGATGAAGTGTTAAGAGACTATTAATAGCAAGTTAGGGGTTGGGTCGTTTTTAATGCGGTTTTAAGGGCGCACGTCCTATCATGGAACGTGGAAACGTATTCAGGACAGGAATCTGCTCCCGGCGTTCAAGAGTCTGTACGGTTTGCGATCGCGTTGCCCCAACCCCCTGGCCCACCCCCTATTTGCATACATAATGACCTTCCCCTCTGAAGCCCTGGGCTCTGCTGAAGATGCCCCCCCCGCCTCTGCCCTACCTGAGGCTGAACGCCCGGATAAGCCCGAGGAAGCTTGCGGTATTTTTGGCCTCTACGCTCCCGATGAAGATGTGGCTCGGCTGGCCTACTTTGGTCTGTTTGCCCTCCAACACCGGGGCCAAGAATCCGCCGGTATTGCCACCTTCGACGCCTCCGGCAGCCATTGCTACAAGCACATGGGGCTGGTATCCCAGGTGTTTGATGATCACATCCTGAAGGACCTCACCGGCCATATTGCGGTGGGCCACACCCGTTATTCCACCACAGGCTCCAGCCATGTGTGTAACGCCCAGCCAGCGGTAATACCCACCCGCCTGGGGGATCTGGCCCTGGCCCACAACGGCAACTTGGTCAATGCTGCCGAATTGCGCGATCAGTTGCTACAGCGCAACCATGACCTGGTCACCACCACCGACTCCGAAATGATTGCCTTTGCCCTGGCCGAGGCCGTCAATGAGGGCTACAGCTGGGTGGTGGCCGCCGAAAAAGCCTTTAATCGCTGTCAGGGGGCCTTTAGCCTGGTGATTGGCACTCCCAACGGCCTGATCGGGGCCCGGGATCACCAGGGGATTCGACCCCTGGTTTTGGGGGTGCTGGGCCATGAAATTCCCCAGGTCGGAGCCCCCGCCCCCTACGTGCTGGCCTCCGAAACCTGTGCCTTGGATATTATCGGGGCCACCTACCTACGCGACATTCAACCGGGTGAATTGGTGTGGATCACGGATCGGGGTCTGAGCGCTTACCAGTGGGCCGAGGCAACCCAGCGCAAGCTCTGCGTGTTTGAGATGATCTATTTTTCCCGGCCGGACAGTATTGTCAATGACGAAAGCCTGTACAGCTACCGCCGCCGCCTGGGGCATCAACTGGCGAAGGAATCCCCCGCCGAGGTGGACTTGATTATGGCCGTGCCCGACTCGGGAGTCCCCGCAGCCATCGGCTTTTCGCAACAGTCCGGCATTCCCTACGCCGAGGGGCTGATTAAAAACCGCTACGTGGGTCGCACCTTTATTCAACCCACCCAGTCCATGCGGGAGGTGGGCATTCGCATGAAGCTCAACCCGCTCAGGGATGTGCTGGAGGGCAAGCGGGTATTGATTGTGGATGACTCCATTGTGCGGGGCACCACCAGCCGCAAAATTGTCCAGGCCCTACGGGATGCCGGGGCGCTCGAAGTCCACATGCGAATTTCCTCGCCGCCGGTGACTCATCCCTGCTTCTACGGCATCGATACCGACAGCCAGGATCAACTGATTGCGGCCACCAAGTCCACCGCCGAAATCGCTCAACAAATTAATGTGGATTCCCTCGCCTACCTGAGCTGGGAAGGAATGCTAGAAGCCACGGGCCAAGACCCCACCAGTTTTTGCTCCGCTTGCTTTACGGGCAACTACCCAGTGGATATTCCAGAACCCTTTAAGCGTTCAAAACTTAAGTTCGAAATCCAGGAAGCCCTGGCCACCTAGCCAGCTCTGGCCTGGATCGGGCTCCTCTGCCCCTCAGAACTCAACATTCTTTTAATAGGTAAACCACCTGAGCCACTCCCCTATAGTCATAGAACTGGTGGACTCTAGCCTCTGTCCAGGGTAGCCTGGCCCATCAGGATCCGTGACCTCAGGTTTAACCCATGACTCAGGTGCTGGTGAAGGGCGGTCGCATCATAACCGCCGTGGTTGATGGAAACCAGTGGCTGGGTCGCCCTGGCCTGAGCCAGTACCTACCGCGTCGGGCCTCGGGGCAGGTGTTGTGAGGGGCTAAGGCAACCATTCGAGGGATAGTCCCCAGAGACTCTCTTGGCCAAAGCGAGAATTTTGGAACTGGAGATTGCTGGCCAGGCGCAGGTGAGCCGTGACCGCATAACCCAGGGTAAAACTGGTGATGCCGACCTCATTCACACTGCCAGGGGCTACCCATTGCTGACTAATGGCCAAATCGGCCGCGCCGCCCCGAGAGGGAATCAGCATTAAACGTACCCCCAGATCGAGACCGTCGGTACGGTAGGTCGGGGTAGAGAGGGCCCGGTAACCCACCACCGGGGCCAAGTTGACATAGCCCCCGAGGGGCAGCAGGTAGTAGCGAGCTTCCACCCCGTAGGATTGTCGCTGGCCATCAAAGCTGCCGTAGTAGTCAGCGCTAGCAGTGAGTCCCGCACCAGGTATCAGAAATACATCTTCAATCGCCGCCTGGATGCCACCTACGTTCCCATTGGAGGGAAACTGGGCGTAGCCCAGCCGCAACCGAGGCCGAAAACTGGGTTGATGGCGAATTTCGTCGGCAATGTCGGGAATACCTTGGAGCCACCGCTGCAGCACAGGGCTTTGCTGAATGATGGTGGGATCTAAGTCTAGGGGTGGAACCGTGGCCGGCAGAACCGTAGCCGGTGCAGCCTCGCTCGGAGGCAGGGTGAACTCCTCACTGGGGGCTGGCGGGTTCGCCTGGTGCTGGGCTAGGGGTGTTCCAGGGGCAGGAGTCGGCTCGCAGGCCAGGATAGGGTATTCCCCCAGCCAGATCTGGGTCGGGCAACTGAGGACATCTTGTGGGGGAAAAGCCGCGATCGCCCGCTCCACCCAACCCAACAGTCCACCTAAGGTGGTCAGCCAGACGGCTATGCTGGACCTCCATGGTTCAACCGGCGATGATGGTTTTCTTTCCCAGAATCGCTGGCAGACGGGGCCTGGGCAATCGTTGCCGAGGATAGATTTCAAAGTCCTATGCCGCGGACCATAGACCATAGGGCGGGAGGGTTTAGAGAAACAAAGGCAGCCGTAGAACCGGGTCTTAATCGAGGCGATCGCCCTGGCCATTACAGGGGCACAGCCAAGCCTAAGAAAAACGGCTTTGCACAATACAAAGCCGTTGGGGGAAAACGAGGATAGCGTTTAGGTTCCAGGGAGTCACCGGCTGGGGATGCCCCCAGGGGCTCACCATCGGCAGGGTTGCAAGGATTAATGCACCTGGCCTCGGGTCGTCGTCACATCAATGGGCTTGAGCAAATAGAGCCGCACCATTTGCCAGCCGATGTTGGCAAGATGGGGTAGTTTCCGCAGCAACTGAAGCGGCTTAGGCTGGTTAGAAGCGGCAATTTCGGCCAGCTTAGCATGGGCCGCCGCCGCCCAGTCCATCCGCTGAAAGAACTCGGGATGATCCACATTTAGAATCACCGGGAACACCCGACCCGCAGTTTCATTGGTTTTCTCAATCACGTGGATGTCGTACTGGCGAGCATCTAGCCCAAGGGAAGCATAGAAACCGCTGCGCTGCAGGTCATTCAAATACATGGTGGCAAACACCGACAGCAGGAAGAAGCGGCACCATAGCTTGGCCTTCCAGTCGTCGAGAATCTCGGGCTGGGCCTTCATTAGGGCGGAGAAGAAGTCACCATGGCGATTTTCATCCTGGCACCAGTTCTCAAAGAACCGGAAGATGGGATACACCTCATTCTCAGGGTGAGATTCTAGGTGCCGATAAATGGTGATGTAGCGCCAATAGCCGATCTTCTCAGATAGGTAGGTGGCGTAGAAAATAAACTTGGGCTTAAAGAAAGTGTATTTCTTGCTCTTGGTCAAAAAGCCCAGGTCTAACTGCAGATTAAAGTCAGACATGGCCTTGTTTAAGAAGCCCGCATGGCGCGCTTCATCCCGCGACATCAGGGTAAAGCACTCGGCCAGCAGGGGGCTCTTATCCTTCAGCCGCCGCCCCAGTTCCTTATACAGCAGAAAACCTGAGAACTCGGCGGTGCAGGAGCGCTCCAGGAATTCCACAAATAGGCGGCGAGTTTCGCCGTCAATGTGCTCCCAGGATTGCTCAAAGGACTCGTCCCGCACAAAGTGATGGCGGTTATAGTCAGCCCGAAACTCTTCCAAAATGGCCCGCAGTTCATCTTCGTTGATGGAAATGTCCATGGCGGCCATCTCATCAAAGTCGGTGGTGTAGAACCGGGGGGTCAGGATAGTATCCTTGGCCGGCGCTTTAACCCCCGGTCGGATTTCTTGAAATTCAGGCTTTTTAAGGGAATCTACCATGAGTCCTTGATTGAGCGATTGATGGGCAGAAACATCCCCTAGCGAAGAGGATCACTGGGATGACTGGCACGGTCTACCGATGGATTCCAGCAGCGACGGCCAGCTTCGAGTTAAACGCTGAGTGCTAGTCTATCAGGGCTTTTGGGAGTTCTGGCTGCGCTTTAAGTTTTGCAACAAATAATTTCGATTGTTTGACCGGCTGGGGTGAGGATCATCATCCTGGCGCGCCAGCCCCTTAGCGGCGAGCTCCCCCGAAGGAATTACGATTCTCGGCCTGTTCGAGTTTGTATTGGGTGAGCAATTGGTTCATTTTTTGACTCATCTTCAGGTGGGTTTCCACGCCCTCATAGGCGTAGCGGTTCAGTCTGCCTTGATCCACTAACTGTTTGAGGTAACTGATCCGGGCCTCCGGGTTAGGGTGGGAGGCGAACCAGCTGATTCCCGCGTTACCGGATTCCTCCTTCAGCGTCACCATCAGGTTGTGTAACCCATCTGCCGCATAGTTACCGTTAGCGAGAATTTTGGTACCCAAGATATCGGCCTGCCGCTCCATATCCCGGGAGTAGCTGGCCACAATCAAGTTTGCGGCAATCCCCGCTACTTCTGGAATCGGAATAAACGCCGCCAAGCTGGCCATCAGATTGCCCTGGGTGGCCATTTGAAACCCATGGGAAAGCACCGCATGGGAAATTTCATGGCCCAGAAGGCCGGCCAATTCTGCCTCGGATTGACTCTTGGTGATCGCGCCAGCGTTGATAAAAATTTTGCCTCCGGGTAGGGCAAAGGCATTGAGGCTATCGTCCATAATCACTTCAAAGGTGAAGTTAAAGTCTTGACGACCGGTTAGGGCTGCTAGCCTTTGGCCAATGTCGTTGACGTAGGCGCGAATCTCCGGGTCATCAACCATGGGCAGTTGTCGCTTGACCTGTTCTGCCATCTGTGTGCCCAGCCCCGATTCCCCTTGCAGCAGCAGCAAGCCTGAGTTCAAAGCCGCGTAGGGACCGAAAATGCCGCCCGTGAGTAGATACCCCGCTGCTCCGGTGATGATGTTAGCGATCAGATTATTGGTCAGGGTTTGGTTCATCTGACCGCGAAATCGGGCCAGATTATCCTGGGCTAGCTGGGCCATGGCCTCCGCATCGGGGTGGTCGGGGTTCAGCAAGGCAAATTGGTTAGCGGTAATGGCCGCCTCAATCCATTTTTCCTGGGCCATTAAAACCTCGGTTTGGGCCCTCAGCAAGTCTGGATGGTAGGGAAACCGGGCGACCGCCTCTTCTAGAATCTGGATGGCCTCACCGGCTCGATCCTGCTCTACCAGGTAGCGGGCATACATACCCTGGGCCGGCAGAAATTCGGGATATTCTTTCACCAATAGCCCCAGGGGCACCAGCACCCGGTTGGGAAACTCCGATTCAGCCCCCGCCATGGCCTCGCGCCAATAGACCCGACCCGCGGGTGGCAGTTCCTCGGGGTCGAGGATGGGCAGGATGGGCTCATTGAGGGTAGTTTCTGCCAGCCATTTAGAGTCCTTAACCCGCCGATAGATGGCCTCAGCGGCCGTGGTGTCGCCGGCTAGATAAAGGCGATCGGCCTCGATCAGTAGTTGACTCCGCTTAGCGGTTTGGGGGTCTAACCCGCTGAGTAGTGGCCGCAGGTCAGGGGTGAGATCGCCCTCGTCCTGGTAGACGATCGGTGGTGTAGCCTCTGTCTCGGGAACTGCCGGCTGGGGAGAGGGCAACTTTAGGGTGCCGTCAGGGGGAATCGGGTAGGGGGTTGGCAGGCTATCATCGGGCCGAGAGGCCGGCTCTATCTGCCACCAATCCTCTGGCAGAGCATTTTCTAGGGTCGTTTCGGGGCTCGGATTAGACCCAGGGGCCGGGGCTTGGGCCCAACCGGGTCTGGGGCCAAGCAGCCCTGGACTACCCAGGGTTGCCATTAAACTTGCCAGCAGAATAGCGACAAACCGCTTGACCGTTTTCACAGAGGCTCCTTAGACTCACAGAGGAAGAGGAAAAAATGAGCAGGTAAGATAGGGCACCTAGGTGCTATTGTCTTCATTTTCCAGGGGAATGTTCCGCCGCCTCAACCCTTGGACAACGGCGCATCGGCACTCGAAAGGCGCAGCCATGCCTTTGCCAAGGCGGAATCCTTAACCTTATAATTTTTTAACAAAGTTAACACTTCAATGCTCTATGGCCCTTGATTCTGTCCAGCCCTGGCTCAATTTTGTCCATCCCATCCTGATGTGGTTATTACTGGCCACCACCCTGTATGCCCTATACCTGGGGATACAATCCCGCAGAACTCGCCTGGCGGAGGCCGAAGTCCGCAAGGAACTGATAAAGAAAAAGTTTGCGCTGCGACATCACCAAATTGGGTCGGCTTTGCTGGCCTTAATGGTGCTGGGTGCCATCGGCGGCATGGGGGCAACCTATCTGGAAAGTGGCAAGCTGTTTGTCGGTCCTCACCTATTGGTGGGGCTCGGCATGGCCGGTTTAATTGCGATCTCAGCTTCCTTGGTGCCCTTTATGCAAAAGGGCAACGAAACTGCACGGTTAACCCATATTTCGCTGAATGTGATTTTAGTCGGTTTGTTTGGTTGGCAGGCCCTTACCGGCATGCAGATTGTGCAACGGTTACTCTCTAACCTTTAGTGGGCCAATGGCTATGGCGTTTGCCCCAGTCTGACCAGAAGTAGTGTCGATGGTAGCTCTGGGGCAGAGGCAGGTCACAACTGGTGTGAAAATCCTCCTGCACTCGGCGGGTCAGGCGCTTGGATACCTGACGTACTACCTGGTTCAGTAGCCGATCGCCGGAACCCTTGATCAAGCTGTGGGGCAAGGCATTTAAGAACCGGGGTTTGTGGATCTTGACCTTGAGGCTGAGCTGCCAGTCCACCTGGGTCAGGGGGGCTGTGGTTGAACCAGCCTGAGATCCTTCCAGGAGATGCAGCACCGCCTGAAAGTCCACATCGTAGCCTGGCGGGGTATAACCCGGAATAGGCACTGTATCGATGCGGTAAACCTGGTGTGCGAGGGGAGACAGGTAGAGGCCGACCTTAGGTTCCACTTCGTAGCCCAGGACGGAAAAATGCCCTACCACCAGGGCATCCATTTGGCCGGCGTATTGCCCCTCAAATAGGAGGGTGGCACTCTCGCCGGGGTTGGGCTGGATCTCATCCCCGGTGAGCTTGGTTCCGTGGTCCTGCGTAGGCCCCTGGGATGAATCGGCAGGGGTGAGCCTATCAGCCTCGGAAAGAAACGGCATGGGTTCAAAAGTCACAGAAAAATCGCGGGTCTAACAACAGTCTGCGGAATCGCGCTAGTGCCTGAGTTCATATTAGGCGTTCTAGGCGTTCTATGTAGAGTTATCCCAAGGGAAGTCGGCAAACTGTGATCAGCATCACGGTTTTGCCCCTAGTTAACCCCTGACTCTGGCCGGGTTTCTATTTGGGACCAGATTGCCTAGGATGATAGGCGATGTGATTAGGACAAATAATGTGAAGGCTTTGGTTGCTGGAGCTACGGGTGCTACGGGGTCAAGGATAGTAGCTCAACTGGTGCAACGGGGTGTACCGGTCAGGGCTCTGGTGAGGGATCTGGCCGCTGCCCAGGCTAGGCTGCCGGTGGAGGGGGTGGAGCTGGTGGTAGGAGACGTGCTGGACAAAGCTAGCCTGGAGGCTGCGATCGCTGGCTGTACGGTGCTGTTGTCGGCCACTGGAGCCCGCCCCAGTCTGGACCCCACCGGTCCCTATCAAGTCGATTACCTGGGCACCAAAAATCTAGTCGATGGGGCTAGGGCGGTGGGTCTGGATCACTTTGTCATGGTGTCTTCCCTCTGTGTA
>DVEE01000431.1 GCA_015295885.1 Leptolyngbyaceae cyanobacterium M65_K2018_010 | reverse complement strand
ACCATAACAAAACGCAGAGGCAGGGCGCGGACTATTAGTTACCCTAGCAGCAAGCGAGGGTCTCTTCCCTGCTCGTTCCAGGGGGTGCCGGCAGGCCCGCTGAGTCTGGGTTCGGGCAGCGATGGCCGAACTGAATCATCGGAATTTAACAAAACCCATCAGCCAGTCCCCAAATTGGTGCCTGCGAGTGGTCAAACCATTCAGCTATCGGTCAAAATAGACCCAAGGTTGGTCCCGATGATGGGGCGATCGCAGTTCCTGACTCAGTGTTTGTTGCCGCCGGAGCGTCCTCCATCCGCCTTTGGCCCCCTTTCCCGCTTGCCATCCCTCCCTTTGCCCAGGTTAATCGATTCCTATGTTGGTCCTTTCCCCTCAGCGCCGCACCCGCCAGCTTAAAACCCTGGTCCTCACTCCCCTAGCCCTGGCCGTTTCGTTGGTAGTGGCTACCGGAAAAACCGCCCTCTCTTCCACCGGCGAGGCTCCCCTAGGCGGATCCTTTGAAGATAGCCCTAAGGTGGTTCTGGACCAGGCCTGGCAAATTGTCAATCAAGATTACGTCGATCCCAACTTTAATCAGGTAGATTGGCAGGCTACCCGGCAGCGCCTGCTGGGGCAGGACTACTCCTCCCGGGAGGCCGCCTACGGTGCTCTGCGTACGGCCCTGCGGCAACTGAACGACCCCTACACTCGGTTTCTGTCGCCTACGGAATATGCCGATTTAACCGATCAAACCTCGGGGGAGGTGTCGGGCATTGGGGTACGCCTGCAGCGGGATAACCAGTCCGGGGCGGTGACCGTAGTGGAGGTTTCCGCGGGTTCACCAGCAGCCCAGGCGGGCATCACCGTCGGCGATCGCATCCTGTTAGTGGATAGCCAGAGTACTGAGCGCCTGAGCGCGGATGGAGTGTCCCAACTGCTGCGGGGGGGAGAAGGGTCCCAGGTCACCGTGACCCTATCCCGCAATGGCGGGGCTCCTCGGACGGTGATTCTCACCCGCGCCCGCATGGAAATGCCAACGGTGGAGTACGCCCTGAAAACCGTGGGTGGCCGATCCATTGGCTACATTCGCTTGATTGAATTTAACGCCCATGCCGCTGAACAGATGGAAAAGGCCATCCTCAGCCTGGTGGACCAGGGCGTACAGGGGTTCGTCCTAGATCTGCGGGGTAACCCCGGCGGACTGCTGCTGGCCAGTATCGACATTAGCCGCATGTGGCTACAGCATGGTCCCATTGTTAGAACTCTGGACCGCGACGGCACCGATGAGGCCATTTCCGCCAATCGCACCGCCCTCACCCAACTGCCGCTGACTGTCCTGGTCGATCGCCGTTCGGCCAGCTCCAGCGAAATCCTAACTGGCGCCCTGCAGGACAACAAACGGGCCATTGTGGTGGGCACCACCACCTTTGGCAAGGCCCTGGTGCAATCCCTCCATGGTCTCTCCGATGGCTCTGGAATTACCGTCACCGTGGCCCACTACTACACCCCCAATGGCACCGATATTAGTCGAAAGGGCATTACCCCTGATGTATCCGTCGAACTGAGCGATCGCCAGCGCAGCGAGTTGTTCAACAACCCTGCCCTGCTGGCCACCGAGTCCGACATTCAGTTCATGCGGGCCGTGGCCGTGCTAGAGGAGGTGATCATTGCCCGTCAGAACAGCCCCGAACCCAGACAACTGGGCTTGGTGCAGGATGCCACTACCCCCTAGCCCCGCTGTCCCACCCGAGCTAAATAGGGCAGCCGACCCAGGCGTCCAGTCATCAGCCGCAGGGCCCACCGCCGTAACGGCGGCACCTGCCTGAGGAGCCGCAGTCCCAGGCGACGGATCATCACCACGGGGCCCAAGCGGTTGGAAAAACTGCGGGTCAAGATATCGGTAAAGCCCAGGATCAGCCAATTTTCCCAGCGCCGCCAGCGTTCGTAACGGCCCAGCACCCGCAGACTGCCCAGGTCTTCCCCCCGCTGGTAGGCCGCGATCAGTACCTCGGCCAGGGCGGCGGCATCGCGGATACCCATATTCAGCCCCTGGCCGCCCACCGGGTGGCAACTGTGGGCCGCATCTCCCACCAGGGCCAGTCGGGGTTGCACGTAGCGGCGACACTGCATCAACTGCACCGGAAAGATCGCCGGTGGGGTCAGCCGCTTAAGCTGCCCCATCTGGGGGCCATAGCGCTGTTCCAGGCTGGCCATAAACTCCGCCTCCGGTAGTTGGAGCAGGGCCTGGGCTTCGGCGTGGGGAGCCGTCCAAACTATCTGGCAACGGCGCCCCGGCAGGGGCAAAATGGCAAAGGGGCCACTGGGCCAAAAGCGTTCGTAGGCGATATTTTGGTGATCGAGTTCCGGCTCCAGTACGGTGGTTAGGCAGGATTGCCAGTACTGCCAACCCCAGGTGGAAATCCTAGCCTGTTGGCGCAGGGGCGACTGTTTGCCGTCGGCGGCTACTACCAGGGCCGCCCGCAAGGGCCGTTCCCCCTGGGGGGTGATTAGCTGAGCCAGGGCCCGAGAGCCGTTGCGATCGCACCCCTCTAGAGCACTGGACGGCAGATAGTGAATGGTCGGAGATTGCTCGACAGCTTGCTGGAGGGCCGCCATCAGCACCCCATGCTCAGCCCCGTAGTAGACCGCCTCGGTGTCTAGATCCGTAGGCCAGAACTGCACCACCTGGGGAGAGTCCCCATCGGAAAGGCGCACCTGCTGGAAATGGCAGATGTGGGGCCCAATCTGGGGCCACAGTCCCAGCCCTTTGAAGATATCCGCTGAGGTCAAGGACAGGGCATAGGCCCTGCGGCGGGCCGCCGCCCCGGCCGCCGTCTGGG
>DVEE01000278.1 GCA_015295885.1 Leptolyngbyaceae cyanobacterium M65_K2018_010 | reverse complement strand
CGTTGGCCTGCAGTCGATCTTTCACCAGGTAGAGGATGACCTGGCCGCAGGCAAACGTTCGCCGATTGTGCGTCTGGGCACGGGGCGGGGAGCGCAGATGGTGCCCTGGGTCTGTGGGATGGGGTTGGCGATCGCAGCCCTGGCCCAACTACTTGGGTTTTTCCCCCTCAGCACCAGCCTGATTTTTGCCAGTGCCCTGCCGGCCTGGCGCCTGAGCCAGCATGTTAACCGCTACCACAACCAACCCCAGAAAATCAGCAACGCCAAGTTCTACGCCATCGGCTTTCATTTTTGGAGTGGTCTGCTACTGAGCCTGGGTTTTTGGATGAGTACCTGGGGGGTATGGGCCTGGAGTTAGCCATCAAGGGCTATAGCCGCCAGTTCCGCCAGCCCCTAAAAACGGCCCACGGGCCCTGGCAAAAACGCCAGGGGTTATTGGTCCGATTGGAGGATGGCCTGGGGCGGGTAGGTTACGGAGAAATTGCCCCCTTGCCCTGGTTTGGCAGCGAAACCCTAGCCGCGGCCCAAGCCTTTTGTAAAAGCCTGGCTAAGGTTCCCCTGTGGCCGGCCCCCCTCCCCTTTGGTCTGGCGTGTGACCCAGCGGGCCCTGAGGCCAATCCGGATCTCCTGCGGGAGGGTCGCCGATTCAGCTCTCTAACCCTTCCCA
Organism: Leptolyngbyaceae cyanobacterium M65_K2018_010; assembly: GCA_015295885.1. Taxonomy (GTDB): domain Bacteria; phylum Cyanobacteriota; class Cyanobacteriia; order Phormidesmidales; family Phormidesmidaceae; genus Nodosilinea. The sequence goes on along the minus strand of DVEE01000278.1, from coordinate 10,296 downwards.
ATAGCTTACCGGCTACCCAGTTTGGCCTGGCTACGGCCATGGCCCAATTGCAAGGGCAGGGGGTCGCCGCCGTCCCGTCCCCAGAGCCTCACGCCTCATTCATTTGCGGACTATTACCAGCCGGGGCCGCAGCTCTAAAGGGTTGGCCGGCGCTCTGGCAGTCAGGCACCCGAACCTTTAAGTGGAAGATTGGCGTCGATGGGATCGCCACAGAAAGGGCCCTGCTCACCACCCTAGTTCAGGCCCTGCCCCCCACCAGTCGCCTCCGGCTGGATGCCAATGGGGGCCTGACGGTATCCGAAGCGGCCCAATGGCTGGACCTGTGCGATCGCCTGAATAGTCAACCTGACACCTGCGCCATTGAGTTTCTGGAACAGCCTCTCCCCCCCGATCAGGTTGCGGTGATGGCGCACCTGGGGCAGCGGTTTAGGACCGCCATCGCCCTGGATGAATCGGTGGCCACCCTGCCCTCCCTGGAACGTTGCCACCAGCAGGGCTGGAGCGGCATTTTCGTCGTCAAACCCGCCCTTGCTGGCTGCCCCCATCGCCTGCGCCAGTTCTGGCAACGCCATTCGCCCCAGCTAGTGTTTTCCTCTGCCTTTGAAACCGTGGTAGGCCGGCAGGCGGCCCTGGCTTTAGCGGCAGACTATGCGGCCCAGCTCCCTCCCTCCGCTCCGCCCCTGGCCCTGGGTTTTGGCACCCTCGATTGGTTTGAGGATAATTGGGATAGCCTTACCCCCACCCAACTATGGGACAGCCTGTAGCCCGATCCGCCCCCCTGAGCTTAGACGCGCTGCTGCACCAGCGCTGGGGGGAAAATTGGCTGGTGGGAGGGGCTAGTCCAAGCTTCTGGCGTGCTCTGGAGCAATTTGGCCATCGCCTGGAATCTGCCCGCAGAACCGGGTCTCAGACCGCAGAACCCTTAGTCGTGATGGCCGAACCCAACCCCCTCAAGGGCCTAGGGGCGATCCTGGCCAGCCATCGGCTGGGGTACACCGTGGCCCTAGCCAATCCCCAATGGGGTCAGCAGGAGTGGCAGCAGGTAGAGGCCATCCTCCAGGTTGACCGCCGCCACCCCTTGGCAGAGAACTGGGCCTGCTACCTGGGCACCACCCCAGCGCCGTCCGGCCACCCAGAATTTCTCATCCCCACCGGCGGCAGCTCAGGACAAATCCGCTTTGCCCGGCACCGCTGGACCACGCTCATGGCTTCAGTAGAGGGGTTTCGGGCCCACTTTGGGGTCAACCGAGTCCACGCCTATTGCCTCCTACCCATCTACCATGTGAGTGGGCTGATGCAGGGGCTACGGGCATTCACCTCGGGGGGGCAGATGGCCATCCATCCCTATCACAGTCTTAAGCAGGGACAGTGCTTACCCCTACCGGAACAGGGCTTTCTATCCCTGGTTCCCACCCAACTGCAGTGGTTGCTCAACCAGGCCCCTTCCTACTGGGCTTGGCTGAGGGGTTTTCGAGCGGTGCTATTGGGGGGAGCGCCAGCCTGGCCGTCGTTGCTGGACCGGGCCAGAGCCCTGGGGTTGCCGCTGGCCCCCACCTACGGCATGACGGAAACCGCCAGTCAGGTGGCCACCCTACTGCCCGAGGAATTTTTAGCCGGCCACAGCAGTTGCGGCAGACCCCTGCCCCACGCCCAAATTCGCATTCTCAACGGGGCAGGCGCAGAACAACCCCCGGGCCAGCCTGGTGCCCTGGCGATCGCAGGACCATCCCTCTTCCTCGGCTACCTGAGCCTGGTGCCTCAAGCCCCCCCCAGTCCCACCCCACAGGTTTTCCTGAGCGAAGATATCGGCTATTTTGACCCCCAGGGTTATCTGCATCTGCAGGGTCGCCGCAACACCCAGATCATTACCGGCGGTGAGAAGGTTTTTCCTGAAGAAGTAGAAGCGGCCTTGCTAGCCACCCAACCGGTGCAAGAGGTCTGTGTGGTAGGCCTGCCAGACCAACAATGGGGGCAAAGAATATGTGCCCTATTAGTTCTAAGGTCTGGTTTTTCTCCCCTAGAAGCCCTCCCGCACCTATTACAACAGCAACTCACCGCCTACAAACGCCCCAAGTGCTGGGTGGTGGTGGCTGCCCTACCCAAATCGGCCCAGGGGAAAATTAACCGCTCCCAGGCCCTAGCCCTGGCCCAGGCCGTCTTAAACGGCTAGCCCCACTCCCCATAATTTGAATCAAGATTGGTTTGACGAACATCACCCAAATAAGTTCCACGTTCAGGATTTCTGGCCTTCTAATTTGCTATGACATCTATGGGGAGAAGGAATTTCTCAAGGGTTTACCGGCTAAAAGACCGAGTTTTTCAATCTCCAGAACTAGATCCAGAACTTTCCAGAACTTTCCTGTATTGGCGATCTCACCGCTGTGGGAGATTATTTTTACATCCTGTAGACTCGCGTGTGCTCCAAAGCTGATACCGGGTAAGGCCTCAGGACATTGCGGAGGTTCGCTCTTCCACAGTGATAGCGCCTTACTCGGTTTTTTGTGTCTAGGTTTTTGTGTCTAGGTTTTTTGTGTCTAGGTTTTTTGTGTCTAAATGCCTGGCGATCGCGTTGACCCAGAGTCGCCTAGCCAATTGCGGGGCATCCTGAGGTTGCCGGCGGCTAGCCGCAAGGATGAGAGAATTGGCGGTATTCTGGACTGGTCGATCCCTTCCACCTGCGATCGCGATGGATACCAACCCAGCTGACCAACCTTCCCTGTTGATTAAACTGCTAGTGCTGAAAAAAATGTTGTTTGGTGGCCTAATGCTAACCATCTCAACCCTTTCACTGCTGGGCTGGAACTACCATGACGAAATTACAGCGTTTGCCAATGTCTACTTGCTCAATGCTGAGTATGGTCTGGTGGGTTGGGTGATTGAGCATTTAGCCCAGACACCGCCCCAGAAGCTGAGTAAAATTGCTGCTTTAACCGGGGTTTATGGCCTGTTAATTGAAACCGCCGCAGTGGGCCTGTGGCTGGGCCTAGGCTGGGCCGAACCCCTATTCATTGGCTTGGTAGCCGCCCTGATTCCCCTGGAAGGATATGAGGTGCTATACCATCCATCCACCAGCAAGGTGGTTTTGTTCACTATTAACCTAGTGATCGTCGTCATCCTCAGCCACCATTGGCTCACAGGCCGTCTCTCTAAAACTCAGACCTACCTAGCCGAGTAGGATCGCTATCGACAACCCGGCCCTAGGATGGGTCGGCCTCAGCGTCACTCGCTAAGGCTGAGAGTTGCAGCCACTCGGCCACCCCATAGGGAGCTACCACCAATTGGGCCGGGGTAGTAGCGGCCATGGGCACCACCAAGGTCAGGGGAAGCGGCCCCGGGAGTTGCGCCAATACAGATTGGAAGTCGTACTGAGCCACATTATCGGGCCAAACCTGGGTTTGCCCATCGACCTGGTAGGGGGCGAGCCATTGGGTGGCGGTTCCCGTCTGAACGGACAGGGCTGGCTGGCGATCCACCACCTGCCCGGGAAACCCCACCAAACGCAGATAGATGCCCTGTAAGTCGTCGTTGACGTAGCGCTTGAACAGAATAGCTTGCCAGGCTAGGTCCCGCTGGTCCCGCAGACTCAGGGTGGAGCGATGGGTAGTTTGCCCTGGCTGCTCATGGTAGGTATGAATCGAGGCCCAGGCTGGAGCGGCACCCAACAGCATGAGCAGTAGGCCTAACAGCAGAGCTAGGCCTATCCGTCGCAGCGATCGCCAGAGGGTTTTCATCGTAGTGGGGGTTAAGTCGAGCTTGAGAAAAGTCTACCGCACCTGGCGGATCCTCGCCCAGCAAGGCGGGCGGTATCGCCCAGCTAGCCCCAGCCCTAAAGCTTACCCATCTCCTGCAAGGTCCGCCGATAACCCGCCGCATTCCCCTGCTGCAAGTAGAGTCTTGCCGCTTCCTCGAAGTTCCGCCAGGCGCCCACATCATCACCCAAGCGGGCTAACAGCATACCCAGGTTGTAATAAACCTCGGGGTCGACCTGGTCAGGGGCCACGGCCACGGCTTGGGAGAGGTCTTTATAGGCATTTTCACCCTGGCCCAGTTTTAAGTAGGCGGCCCCGCGGGCGGCGTAGACCTCCGTGAAGTCGGGTTGGAGCGCCAGGGCCTGGGAGTAGTCGTTAACCGCCGCAAAGGGATTGCCGGCTGCCATGTAGGCATCTCCCCTGGCCTTATAGGCGGCGGCGTAGTCTGGGTCGATCAAAATAGCTTCGCTGTAGTCGGCGATCGCCCCAGCGGTATTCCCGATGCGCATCAGCACATCAGCCTTTTGCTTGTAGGCCACGGCAGAATCTGGGTTAATCTGCAAAGCCTGGGCAAAGTCCTGCTCAGCCCCCCGCAGATCGCCCTGATCGGCCCGTATAATCCCCCGACTCATGTAGGCTTCCGCCAGGTAGGGATCAAGGGCTAGGGCTTGATCCAAATCCTGCAGGGCCCGGGTCGGTCGACCCAGCCGATAGTACACATAACTACGGTTCAGGTAAGCCCTGGCTAACTCTGGGTTTTGCCGCACCGCCTGGTTGAGATCGCTGAGGGCAGAGTCGTAAAGCTCCATGTGGTAATAGGCAACACCACGTCCCATATAGGCCCTGGCTAAATCACCATCTAGCTGAATCGCCTGGGTAAAGTCGGTCACTGCATTGGCATAGCTTTTCACCCGTTCCCAGGCAAAGCCCCTGAGAACGTAGGCAGTGGGGTTAGTGGGATCCAGCTCGATGGCTACGGAGAAGTCTTCCAAAGCCAGCTCATGGCGACCCTGCTGGGTATCAATCAAACCCCGATAGAGGTAGGCGTTCGCCGATTCGGGATGACTCGCCAAGACCGTGTTAAAGTCGGCCTGAGCTTGGTCCAAGCTGCCCTGCTGGTAGAAGATGCTGCCGCGCACTAAGTAAAAATTGGGATTGCCAGGATCCAGGGCGATGGCCTGGTTAAGCTCGGCCAGGGCCTGGTCGTAGTCTTGCTGCTGGGCATAAATTAACCCCCGGTACTGATAGGCACTGGCCCGATCGGGCTGCAGATCAATGGCGATGTTAAAGGCTTCCAGGGCCGCCACGTAGTTCTGCTGGTTAAAGCTTTGCACCCCCAGGTTGAAAGCCTCAGTGGCAGATAGAGTTGAGGTTGAGGAAGAAGGCGAGGTCTCTGTCTCGACGGTTTCCGTTTCCCCTTCCACCGTCACAGCATCATCCTCTAAATCCAATGCATCGGTATCCACCTCTACTTCAAAGGCAGGATCCCCAGCCGGTATTGGCAAGGGTTCAGCGGTTTGGGCCTGGGCTGCCCCTGGCCAGCCGACGACGGCCAACCATAATCCCAACAGCGAGGGTAAATAATAGGCTTTCATAGGTCTCTAGTCCTCTCCACCAACAGTGCCTGGCCGATCCCTTGACTATGGGCTAATGATAGGCCAGGTTCCCAGGGTTGAAAGATCGGCCCCAGGAGTTTTTTCTAGAATTGCAGGATGCACCTAATCACCATGCCCAAGAATTGGGGACTAACCGATCATGGCCAGACGGATTGTGATGATTTTGCTGATTGGGGTTTTGGGGTGGGGGATAGGTGCCACGGCCATGGCCCAGAGCGACGCCCGTCTTGAGTCGCGGATCAACCGCTTAGAGTCTGACCTCGGTCGCCTGCGTTCCCAGGTCAGCCGGATTGAGTATCAACTGGCCTTTCCCAATCCCCCCTCTGCCCCACCGCCAGCCGCCCCACCACCGGTCCTCGATGAGCCTTCTGTAGCGGAACAATTTGACAATTTAGCTACCCTGGTAATTGAGCTAAAGCAACAGGTGCGGCAACTCGAGGCCCGGGTGACCCGGTTAGAGGCCAGACCCATGGCAAGATAACAGCGGTGGTTGAAGGTATTTGCCGTGATTTGGATTGACTGGGTCATTGTGGTGGCCTACCTGGTGTTGACCCTGGCCCTGGGCCTCTATCTGTCTCGCCAAGGGTCGGGCAGCCTGGTCGATTTTTTTGTGTCGGGGCGATCGCTACCCTGGTGGTTGGCGGGCACCAGCATGGCGGCTACCACCTTCTCCATTGATACCCCCCTCTATATTGCCGGGGTGGTAGCCAACCGAGGCATTGCTGGCAACTGGGAATGGTGGAGCTTCGGCATTGCCCATGTGGTGATGATTTATGTGTTTGCCCGGCTATGGCGGCGATCGGAAATTGTCACCGATGCCGAGCTCACTGAACTTCGCTATGGCGGCGCAGCGGCGGCTTGGTTGCGCGGTATCAAGGCTTTTTTGTTTGCCGTACCGATCAACTGCATTGGTATTGGCTACGCCATGTTGGCCACGGTAAAAGTGATCGATGCCCTTGGTATTTGGCAATCCTTCGGCATCGAAGCGGGGGAAAATCTAAAACTGCTCAGCGTCGTGGGGGTAAGTCTGCTGGTCTTGATCTATGCCGGGTTTTCCGGGCTGTGGGGCGTCGTGGCCACGGATTTCTTTCAGTTTTTCCTAGCGCTGTTTGGGGCGATCGTTGTGGCGGTGGCAGCGGTCATCAATCTAGGCGGCATGGGCAGTTTGATCGAACAGGTGCGGGCCACCGGCGGCACCGATTTACTCGCCTTTGTGCCCCTAGAACGATCCTCAGAAACCGGCTGGTACCGCTGGAGCGAAACCGCTGGCATTACCGCCAATACCTTTCTGGCCTACATCTTCTTACAGTGGTGGGCCTTCCGCCGCAGCGATGGAGGTGGGGAGTTCATTCAGCGCTTAGCGGCTGCCAAGGACGAGGCCGAAGCGGAAAAAGCGGCCTGGTTTTTCAACATCCTGCACTACGGGATTCGCACCTGGCCCTGGGTGATTGTGGCTTTGGCCGCAGTCGTGCTGTATCCCAATCTAGAGGATCGGGAACTGGGCTATCCCATGCTGATGCTGGACTTTTTGCCCCCAGTCCTGTTAGGGCTAGTGGTGGCTTCCCTGTTGGCGGCCTTTATGAGTACCGTATCCACGCTGATTAACTGGGGAGCGTCCTACCTCACCAATGATCTCTACGGGCGATTTTGGCGGCCTAGGGCCTCCCAAGCTGAACTCGTCCTGGCCGGACGTATCGCTTCCGTTCTGGTGACGGCCCTAGGGGCGATCGCGGCTTTTTATTCCCAGGATGTGACGACGGTGTTTCGACTGGTGATTGCGATCGGTACGGGACCGGGGTTAGTCCTAATTTTGCGATGGTTCTGGTGGCGCATCAATGCCGCTGCCGAACTGGCCTCTATGGTGGCTGGCTTTCTCATTGGTTGGATGACCAGTGTGGTACCGCTGCTTAGAATCGAGGACTTTGGCCTGCGCCTGCTTACCACCACGGCCATGACCACAGTGATTTGGGTGATCACGATGGTCCTCACGCCCCCCGAACAGGAAGCCACCTTGGATAGGTTTTACCGCCAGGTACGACCCGGTGGTCCTGGCTGGGCCCGGCAACGGCAACGCACCGGAGTGGCCCCGGCCCAGTCCCTGCAGCGCGATCTGGTGAAAGCCATGGCGGCCCTGTTGCTGCTGTTAGGCGCCATGCTTGGGGTGGGCGGTTTTTTACTGTATCAACCGCTGACCGGATGGTTCTGGCTAGTCATCGCCGGCCTAGGCTGGGCCTGGCTACGGCAGCTGGGTAAAACCGCCAATCCCCAGCCCCAACCTGGGTTAGAGGACTCCTCAGAAGGCTAGGTTCCCGTGTAAGATGAGAATGGCAGTGACTTCCCTTCATAAAAATTCACAACTTGGCTGTGCCCTATGGCTTTTTTTCGGTCCTACATCGCTCCTTTGCTGATTGTGCTGATTTTTTCCGTGGCCATGCTAGCCGTCAGTGCTCGCATCTTTTTACCGGCCGACATGGTGGCCCCGGCTCCCATTGAAGACCCCCTCGCGACCCTTTCCCCCGAGCTGACCACTGCCGCAGAATTGCCCGGGCCTGAGCTTTCAGAACTGATCCACGGACCGGCCCACTACCAGCTAGAAGGTTAGGTGATTACCGGCGAACGACCTCCCCAGCCGGGGGAAAAGTTTGTGTTCCCCCGGTATCAGCCCCGGTCGCTCATTCCCCAGAGCCTCAGCCGAGGCGGGCAGAAGGCTGAAGCCCCATGGGTCGTGGCCGTTGTTGCCCCATCCTAGGGCCAGGGGCACCGCCAGATAGGGATAGTGGCTGTCATGTTTTAAGAAAATACCGGCTTAGACTCTGCGATCGCCCCCATGACCGGCTTTGCTGCTGATGGCTACCATCTACGCCAGGGGTCCCCTCTAGATCGGGCCACCCTAGTCAAGTTTATGGCCTACAACTACCAGGAACTAGGGGCAGCACCGCCCCCCCAACACCTGGCGGCCACGGTGGATCGCTACCTCTCCTGCGAAACGCCGGTCTGGTTCGTGGAATACCCCCAACCGCCAAGCGGCCCTAGCCCCATTGCCGCCCTTTGGCTGGGGCAAGCGACCGACCAACGTACCGGTCTGCTGCATCCCTACCTGTTGCTGCTCTACGTTGACCCCGACCATCGGCGCCGCGGTCTGGCCACCGCCCTCCTCCAGGTGGCCCATCAATGGGCTGAGGCCGCTGGCCATAGGCAGATGAGTTTGCAGGTATTTAGCCAAAACCAAGCCGCTCAGGCTCTCTACCACAAAATGGGGTACCAACCCGAGGCCATTCTAATGCGGCGCAGCCTAGGCGATGGGGCGCCGCAGGGCCAAGATCAAGCCCCATCCCCTTACCATTGTCCCCCTCTGGATTCCTAGCGCCGCCGAGGGCGCTTATCCCCCATCAGCCCCAACAGGGGACCCAGGATTAATCCAAACACAAAGCCCCCGGAGTGGGCCCAGTAGGCAATGCCGCCCGCCCCCAGGTTGACCCGATCACTCAGGCTAGCCAAGCTATAGAGAGCCTGTTGGACAAACCAAAAGCCCAAAAAGAAAATGGCCGGAATCCGAATGGTAGTAAAAAAGAAAATCAGCGGAATTAGGGTAATGATATAGGCCCTAGGAAACCGCAAAATGTAGGCTCCCATGACACCGGCGATCGCCCCGCTGGCACCAATGGTAGGCACCGTGGAATAGGGGTCAAACAGCCACTGGGTCAGTCCCGCTAATGCTCCACAACCCAAGTAAAAAATCAGAAACTTAACATGCCCCAACTGATCTTCAATGTTGTTGCCAAACACCCACAGGTAGAGCAGGTTTCCCCCCAGGTGAAAAAAACCGCCATGGAGAAACATCGACGAAAGTAACGTGACCCATTCATAGAGCGGTTCTTCTAAAAACCCTTGGAAACTGTCGCTGAGTTGAGCTGGCACCAAGGCCCAGGTATCCAAAAACTGATCCAAGCCGCCGCGAGAGAGGGTGAGTTGATACAAAAATACGACCAAATTTAAGCCAATCAACCCATAGGTGACCACCGGCGTAATGGTAATCGGGTTTTCATCGCGGAGGGGAACCACAGTCCTGGCCTGAGCAACTTAGTTTCCATTATTGCAGAGGCCCGCTGGAAGGGCTGGCCGGACTCGCCCCACGACCCGCCCAGCCCCACAGGTAGTGGATCGACGGAGTCGGCCTTCTCAAGGGTAGGGCGCCTTAGTGGTAGGGCACAGGGCCAGAACTGCCCAGCTCGATAATTTTCCTGTAAATTTTATGGCCAAAGTTCTAGGGCTTTCCCCTGAGTCAGGCAGGGGGTTATAAAGTAAAAAGGCAAGTGGTTTCGTGTTCCCTGGATTTTGCCACTGATTTGCCGCCCTGTTACCCCTTCTACACCCTCAGTCTGAGTACGGTCATCCATCCGCCCATGGCGATGGCAGGCCAGCACCCAGGGGCAGCTCCTGGAAGATGGCTAGGACCACTGCCGGGCTGGGGCTGGGTCAACCGCGACCTGCTCTGTCTGAAAACCCTCCCGGGCTCTGGCAGCTCTCTGAGCCCCAGGGTCAGCGCAGGTGGTGGTAAGGCTGGGGCCAGCCGGGCATTTTCAGATAAGGACGTACCATGAGCTACCCTAGCTTTCACAGCTACATTAAAACCCTGAGAAGTCTACTCAGGCGCAAGCAGCACTGGCTCCTGGAAGAAGCAATTCTGCTGGCCGATCTGTGCCTGGTCTATGGCACCATTGCAGGGCTGTCGGATCGGGATAAGCGTACCCTGTTTCTGGCCGCCCACTTCAAAAACCTGGGGGCCATCTACCTAGATAACAGCTCTCTAGAGCAGGAGTTTAGAGACCACAACCAGTTGGTCAGCGAGATGGAGGTTTTATTTAAAGAAAGCGCCCAACTAGCTAAGGATGCCGGTCTAGAGATTGGAATGCTCGGTGGCATCAAGGTTA